>CAVHNP010000027.1:0-29529 GCA_963637505.1 Prevotella sp. CAG:279 | reverse complement strand
AACAGCGAACGCAGTGTGTCATTAGAAGACCTGCTTATCGACTCGAATTCTTTGCTTTAGGTCCGGTTTCCATCAACACATTTTACCCTATAACTCAAAGTGTGCAAATAATTCAAATAAATGCACAAATAAATGCAGAGAAAAGTAAAAGTCAACTGATAAAATTTTGATATTTTCAAATAAAACGAAGAAACTAACAGAAAACGATTGCAAAAAGTACTGTTTTGCGTTATAATTCGAGTGTGATAAATATTTAACAAACTTGTTTTTATGAAAAGGGGTATCATTATGGCAAGATTTACGTTACCAAGAGACATTTATCATGGCGCAGGCTCTTTATCAGAGCTTAAGAATCTGAAAGGAAAAAAGGCAATCATTGTTGTTGGAGGCGGTTCCATGAAACGCCAGGGCTTTCTTGCAAAAGCAGAGGGGTATTTGAAAGAAGCTGGCATGGAAGTTTCAATCTTTGAGGGAGTAGAACCGGATCCTTCCGTTGAGACCGTACTCAAAGGAGCAAAGGCGATGCAGGACTTTGAACCGGATTGGATCGTAGCCATGGGCGGAGGTTCTCCGATTGATGCGGCAAAGGCTATGTGGGCTTTTTATGAGTATCCGGAGACCAGCTTTGAGGATCTGATCACACCATTCAGTTTCCCGGAGCTTCGTCAGAAAGCTAAATTTGCAGCGATTCCGTCCACATCCGGAACAGCAACAGAGGTAACTGCTTTCTCTGTTATTACAGATTATGCGAAGGGCATCAAATATCCTCTGGCAGATTTTAATATCACACCGGATGTAGCGATTGTTGATTCGGATCTCGTTGCAGAGCTTCCTGTAAAGCAGGTGGCTTATACCGGTATGGATGCACTGACACATGCGATTGAGGCTTATGTTTCAACCCTGCATTGTCCTTATACCGATGCGCTTGCTCTGAAGGCGATTGAGATGGTATTTGATTATCTTCCGTCTTCCTACAAATGTAATGCAGAAGCAAGAGCACAGATGCATGATGCACAGTGCCTGGCAGGAATGGCTTTCTCTAATGCGCTGCTGGGAATCGTACATTCTATGGCGCATAAAACCGGAGCAGCCTTCTCGACAGGCCATATTACACACGGACTCGCAAATGCAATGTATCTTCCTTATGTAATTAAATACAATGCAAAAGATCCTGTAGCGGCAAAGAGATATGCAGAGATCGCCAGATTTGTAGGCCTTCCGGGCGCATCGGAAGAGGCTTTGATCAACAGCCTTTGCCAGAAGATCAATAGCTTTAATGCATTTATGAGCATTCCGACAACTCTGAAGGAATTCGGCATTATCGAAGAAGAATTCAAGGAGAAGATCGCAACGATCGCAGAAAATGCGGTAGGAGATGCCTGTACAGGATCTAATCCGAGAAGTATCGACCCTGCAACAATGGAGAAACTCTTCACCTGTATTTATTACGGAAAAGAAGTTGACTTTTAAGTTTGATGAAGGCTTCGGCTGGAGAAGATTTTTCTGCGGGTTATCCCTAATGACAAAATCATGAGCAATCAAAACTTATAAGTGATTGGAAAAGCCTGTAACTATCCGGCTAAACTTGGTTCTGGTTGACATAACGCGAATTATGGCAGCGGATAAAACAAAATAGGGGAAAATTGTCCAAAAAAAGCAATAAAAGCAAAAAGCTGTGGTAAAATCAAATTTACTGCAGCTTTTTGCTTTACATACCATAAGTACTCTGATGGCTAAAAAATATAAACATGTTTGTAAGAAGATTTTAAAAGGTTATGGAAGACATGTAATGCAAAAAGAAGGGATAAGTGCAGCAGGATATGCAGGTGCTGCTGTAAAATAAAATCAGAAGGAAAGTGTGAAAATGAAAGTTTTAGAAGTGGTTCTTCCGGTCTTTGTGATGCTATTTCTGGGTATGGCATGCAAAAGATCAAAATTGCTCACAAAGAGCGGAATTGACAATATGAAAATGCTGGTAACGAATATCATGCTTCCGGTTGCAATCTTTCATGCCCTGGCAACGGCGGATTACAGTCTCGAAACCGGAAAGATGGTACTGATCATGTTTGTAATGCTGGTGGTGTCGTTTGGCATCGGATTTTTGATGAGACCGCTGATGACGCCGACCTACCGGAAATATCTTCCTTTTATGGTCAGTATCTATGAGGGTGGATTGATGGCCTATCCCTTATATACCAGCCTTTGCGGTCAGGAAAATCTTTCTCAGATCGCTGTGCTTGATATTGCGGCATTATTATTTGGCTTTAGCATCTATATGGGTCTGCTCAGTCAGGTGGAAAACGGAGAAAGACTCAGTGTTAAGAAATTATGCATGGGAGCTTTGAGAACACCGGCCTTTATTGCTAGTATTCTGGGTATTGTAGCGGGCTTGAGCGGGGTGGTTCTTGTTTTGATAAACAGTCCCTTCGGGGATACATATCTGGCAGTCAAGGATATCCTGACCACTTCAGTAACTGCGATTATTCTTCTTGTTGTCGGATTTAGTATGGAACTGACACCGGAGCTCTTAAAACCTTGTCTGAAAACGATTCTGCTGAGAATACTCCTGCAGGCATGCATGATCATTCTGGTGCTTTTGACAGTACATGCCTTGATCGGACAGAAAACTTTGCTGGATCTGGCGATTATTACTTACATGTCTGCACCGGCGACCTTCAGTATGCAGACCTTCTTGAAAACAGAAGAGGGCGGTGCCTATGCATCGACAACAAACTCCCTCTACTGTATCGTTTCTATTCTGGTTTATGTGATTTTGGCAGTGGTGGTTTATTAGGAAGAAAAAACTAAAAATCACAAAATACCCCTTGACGATGGGAAGATTTATGTTATACTAATTTAGTGCAATTAAGACCCAGACAGTTGGTGCACAATATGCAGCTGGAGGGAGGGTAGATAAATGTCAACTATTATCGTAAAAGAAAATGAGTCTCTGGATAGTGCGATTCGCCGTTTCAAAAGAAGCTGTGCAAAAGCCGGCATCCAGCAGGAGATCCGTAAAAGAGAACATTACGAGAAGCCTAGTGTAAAACGTAAGAAAAAGTCCGAGGCTGCAAGAAAACGTAAATACAACTAATAAAATCGGAACTGCTAGATTTAGCAGTTCCTTTTTTTACGCGTATGCAACGAGCCGAATGCTCAGGAAAAGGCCGGCGATGCGCGAAGCATATCGCCGGCCTTTTCCTGAGCATTCGGCGACTGCCGCGATCCAGTCAGAATCCGCTTGCGGATTATGGCTGGATACGCGGAAGCCCTCGCAAAGCGAGGGGTTGCATACGCGTAAAAAGTAAAGGCGAAAATAGGAGAGATGCGCGAAGCATATCGCTGTCTTTTCCTGAGCATTCGGCGACTGCCGCGATCCAGTCAGAATCCGCTTGCGGATTATGGCTGGATACGCGGAAGCCCTCGCAAAGCGAGGGGTTGCATACGCGAAAAAGTAAAAAGGATAAGATGAGGAGAACGATGAAATACACGGTTCTGAAAACAGAAGGCAGGGCAAAACGCGCCCATATGGAAACCGTTCACGGAACGATTGAAACACCGGTATTTATGAATGTAGGTACGATCGCTGCCATTAAGGGGGCGGTATCAACAGAGGATCTGCACGAGATCGGAACCCAGGTTCAGCTTTCAAATACTTACCATCTTCATGTTCGTCCAGGAGACGATGTCGTGAAGAAAATGGGGGGTTTACATAAATTTATGGTCTGGGACAGACCTATTCTGACCGATTCCGGTGGATTCCAGGTCTTTTCCCTTGCCGGTCTGCGTAAGATCAAAGAAGAAGGCGTAACCTTCCAGTCCCATGTGGATGGCAGAAGGATCTTTATGGGACCGGAGGAAAGTATGCAGATCCAGTCCAATCTTGCTTCTACCATCGCAATGGCTTTTGATGAGTGTCCGCCCGCTCTGGCAGAGAGAAAGTATGTTAAGGATTCCATCGAGCGGACAGCCAGATGGCTCCTGCGCTGTAAAAAGGAGATGCAGCGCCTGAATTCTCTGGAGGACACGATCAATAAGCAGCAGCTTCTCTTTGGTATCAATCAGGGAGCAATCTATCCGGATCTGAGAATCGAGCATGCCAAGATGATCTCGGAGTTGGATCTGGACGGCTATGCGGTTGGCGGTCTTGCGGTTGGGGAAACCCATGAGCAGATGTACGAGATGCTGGAAGAGACGATTCCCTATCTGCCCAAGGATAAGCCCACCTATCTGATGGGGGTTGGAACACCGGCAAATATTCTGGAAGCGGTAGACCGCGGAGTGGATTTCTTTGACTGTGTTTATCCGAGCAGAAACGGAAGACATGGTCATGCCTATACCAATAAGGGCAAGATCAATATTATGAACAAAAAGTACGAATTAGATCCGCGGCCGATCGAAGAGGGCTGCAATTGCCCGGCCTGCAGAACTTACAGCAGAGCTTATATCCGCCATCTGATGAAGGCAAAGGAAATGCTGGGCATGAGACTTCTGGTACTGCATAATCTGTATTTCTATAATCATCTCATGGAACAGATCAGAGATGCTTTGGATGAAGGAAGATTTGCACAGTTTAAGAAGGAAAAACTGGAAGAAATGACTTGCGGCGCGGACTGATTTTGTGTATTATGAAATAGTTGCATTAGCTAATGCAATGGATGAAAAATGAAACAGGAGGATGGTTAATATGGCATTGTTAGCAACAAGCACTTCTACAGGCGGTGCTTATATTATAATCTGGCTGGTCATCATCTTTGCTATGATGTATTTTTTGATGATTCGCCCGCAGCGTAAGGAGCAGAGCCGTAAGAACACAATGATGAGTGATCTTGCGATCGGAGATACAATTCTTACCAGCAGCGGCTTCTACGGAACAGTGATCGATATCCAGGAGGATATGGTTATTGTTGAGTTCGGAAGCAACAAAAACTGCCGTATTCCGATGCAGAAGGCTGCGATTGCCGATGTAGAGAAGCCACAGGCATCCACAAAGCCGGTTGAGACAAAGGCTGACAAGAAGGCCGCTAAAAAGGCAGTCAAGCTTGACAAGGATGAAAAGGCTGATCAGGCAGACAAATAATTTATTAAGTAAAGTAAGAAAAGGGGTGAATTTTCAGGGGAATCAAGAATTCCTCTGAGAGTTTGCCCTTTAATAGATTTATACACTTGGAGGGATATCATGAATTATCATGTAGGAGTGATTGGCGGAGACGGGATTGGCCCGGAGATTGTAGCGGAAGCACAGAAGGTGCTTGATGCGATCGGAGAAAAATACGGACATAGTTTTGCATATGATCCGATCCTAATGGGAGGCTGTTCGATTGATGCAACAGGCGTACCTTTGACAGATGAGGCGATTGCCCAGGCAAAGGCAGCAGATGCTGTCCTGATGGGATCGATCGGTGGTAACACATCCACCTCTCCCTGGTACAAGCTTGAGCCGTCACTTCGTCCGGAAGCCGGACTTTTGAAGCTGAGAAAGTCACTCAATCTTTTTGCAAACCTCAGACCGGCTTATCTTTATGAGGAGCTGAAGGAGGCTTGCCCTCTTCGTGATGAGGTGATCGGAGATGGTTTTGACATGGTGATCATGAGGGAGCTGACCGGCGGCCTTTACTTTGGTGCCAGAGAGACAAAGGAAGTCAATGGAGTGATGCAGGCGACCGATACCCTGACCTATAATGAAGAAGAGATCCGTCGTATTGCTAAGCGTGGATTTGACATTGCCATGGCTCGCCGCAAGAAGGTGACCAGTGTGGATAAGGCAAATGTCCTGGATTCTTCCAGACTTTGGAGAAAGGTTGTCGAGGAAGTTGCAAAGGATTATCCGGAGGTCAGCCTGGAGCATATGCTGGTAGATAACTGTGCTATGCAGCTGGTAAGAGATCCGGCTCAGTTCGATGTGATCCTTACAGAGAACATGTTCGGAGATATCCTGTCAGATGAAGCCAGCATGGTAACCGGATCGATCGGTATGCTTTCTTCCGCAAGTCTGAATGAAACCAAGTTTGGCCTTTATGAGCCGAGCCACGGAAGTGCACCGGATATTGCGGGCAAGGATATTGCCAATCCGATCGCAACGATCCTGAGTGCGGCAATGATGCTTCGCTATTCCTTTGATCTGGGAAAAGAAGCAGATGCAGTAGAGGCGGCTGTAAAGCAGACCTTAAAGGACGGCTACAGAACAGTAGATATCATGCCGCAGGAAGAAGAGAAAAAAGCAGACTTTACACTTGTTGGCTGTAAAAGGATGGGCGACCTGATCGCGGAAGTAGTAAAAAAGGCTTAAGAGGGGAAGAAAAATGAAGAGTGATAACGTAAAAGCAGGCATGCAGCAGGCACCGAGCAGATCATTATTTAATGCGCTCGGTTTCACAGAAGAAGAAATGAAAAAACCATTGGTCGGAATCGTAAGTTCTTATAATGAGATCGTTCCCGGCCATATGAATATCGATAAGATCGTAGAGGCAGTAAAGCTTGGCGTTGCAGAGGCGGGCGGTATGCCAGTTGTTTTCCCGGCAATCGCAGTATGTGACGGTATCGCAATGGGACATGTCGGCATGAGATATTCTCTGGTAACCAGAGATCTGATCGCTGATTCTACAGAGTGTATGGCGATTGCCCACCAGTTCGATGCCCTTGTTATGGTGCCGAACTGTGATAAGAACGTACCGGGACTTCTGATGGCTGCAGCCAGAGTGAATGTACCGACTGTATTTGTTTCAGGTGGTCCGATGCTGGCAGGACATGTAAGAGGACAGAAGAGAAGCCTTTCTTCCATGTTTGAGGCAGTAGGCGCTTACAGCGCAGGCAAGATGACAGAAGAGGATGTACGCGAGTTTGAACATAATGTATGTCCGACCTGCGGTTCCTGTTCCGGTATGTATACCGCCAATTCCATGAACTGTCTGACAGAGGCACTTGGTATGGGCCTTCGCGGCAACGGTACCATTCCTGCTGTTTATTCCGAGAGACTGAAGCTCGCAAAGCATGCAGGTAATGCAGTTATGGAGATGTTCAGAAAGGACATCAGACCCCGCGACATCATGACAAAGGATGCGATCCTGAACGCCCTGACCGTAGATATGGCACTTGGCTGTTCTACAAACAGTATGCTTCACCTTCCTGCCATTGCGCATGAAGTTGGCTTTGATTTTGATATTACCTTTGCAAACCAGATCAGCGAGAAGACACCGAACCTTTGTCATCTTGCACCGGCAGGCCCGACCTACATGGAGGATCTGAACGAGGCAGGCGGTGTTTATGCGGTTATGAAGGAGCTGGCTGATATCGGCCTTCTGAATACAGACTGCATGACCGTTACCGGCAAGACGATCGGTGAAAATATTCAGTTTGCTGTTAATAAGAATCCGGAAGTAATCCGTCCGGTTGATAATCCTTACTCCAAGACCGGCGGTCTGGCAGTCCTTACAGGAAATATCGCTCCTCTGGGAAGCGTTGTAAAGAGATCTGCCGTTGTTCCGGAAATGCTGGTTCATGAAGGACCGGCCAGAGTCTTTGAGTCAGAAGAAGATGCGATCGCAGCCATCAAGGGCGGCAAGATCGTAGAAGGTGATGTTGTTGTTATCCGTTATGAAGGACCGAAGGGCGGCCCCGGCATGAGAGAGATGCTGAATCCGACTTCAGCGATTGCCGGTATGGGACTTGGCTCTTCTGTAGCCCTGATCACAGACGGACGTTTCTCTGGTGCCAGCCGTGGCGCTTCCATCGGACATGTTTCACCGGAAGCAGCAGTCGGAGGACCGATTGCTCTGATCGAGGAAGGTGATATCATCAAGATTGATATTCCGAACCTGTCCATTAACCTGGATGTATCCGATGAGGTTCTTGAGGAAAGACGAAAGAACTGGAAGCCGATCGAGCCGAAGATCAAAACAGGTTATCTGGCAAGATATGCAAAGCTGGTTACCAGCGGTGCTACCGGTGCGGTTATGAAGAGCCCGGATGAGATTAACTAGGGAAAGTGAGGAGACAGTAAAATGCAGCTTAACGGTTCTCAAATTTTAATTGAGTGTCTGATTGAGCAGGGAGTTGACACCGTTTTCGGTTATCCGGGCGGTGCCATCCTGAATGTATATGATGCACTGTATCAGAATAGGGAGAGAATCCGTCATGTCCTGACATCACATGAGCAGGGCGCAAGCCATGCGGCAGACGGATATGCAAGATCAACAGGAAAAACGGGAGTATGCTTCGCAACAAGCGGACCGGGAGCAACGAACCTGGTAACCGGAATTGCGACCGCTTATATGGATTCCATTCCCCTCGTTGCGGTAACCTGTAACGTAGGTTCCGCCCTGATCGGTAAGGACAGCTTTCAGGAGGTCGATATTGCGGGTATCGTAATGCCGATCACCAAATACAGCTTCCTGATCGATAAGGCAGAGGATATTGCACCGGCAATTCGCAAGGCTTTCGAGATCGCTGGCTCCGGTCGTAAGGGACCGGTTCTTGTGGATATCACAAAGGACGCTACCGGCAATATGGCTGAGTATGAGCCGATGAAGCCGGAGAAAAAGGAAAGCAAAGAAGTCGCAGAAGAGAAGATCGATGCTTTCGTAGAAGAGCTGGAGAAGGCAAAAAAGCCTTATATCTTCGTAGGCGGCGGCTGTGTTCTGTCCGGAGCTTCCGAGGAAGTCAGAAAACTGGCAGCACTTTTAGATACGCCGGTTTGTGATACCCTGATGGGAAAGGGCGTTTTCCCGGGTGAAGACGAGCGTTATACCGGTATGCTGGGTATGCACGGAACAAAGACTTCTAATTTTGGAGTCAGCTCCTGTGACCTTTTACTGGCAGTCGGCGTTCGATTCAGCGACAGAGTCACCGGCAACACCGCCAAATTCGCAAAGCAGGCAAAGATCCTGCAGATCGACCTGGATGCGGCAGAAGTGAATAAAAACGTGATCACGGATGGCAGCATTGTCGGAGATGCAAAGGCTGTTTTAGCCGCGATCAATGCAAAGCTTTCCCAGCAGAAGCACAGTGAGTGGATGGATGAGATCAAAGAGATGAAGGAAAAATATCCGCTCAGAGTGCCCGAGACGGGCTTGAATGGTCCTTTCGTTGTCAGCGAGGTTTACAGACAGACAAAGGGAGAGGCGATCATCACAACGGAGGTTGGCCAGCATCAGATGTGGGCTGCCCAGTATTATAAATACAAGGAGCCCAGAATGCTTCTGACTTCAGGAGGTCTGGGAACAATGGGATACGGTCTCGGCGCCAGCATCGGAGCCCAGATCGGTAATCCGGACAAGACGGTGGTTAATTTCGCCGGAGACGGTTGTTTCCGTATGAATATGAACGAAATCGCGACAGCAGTCAGAGAAAAACTTCCCTTAGTGGAGATCATTGTCAATAACCATGTACTTGGTATGGTAAGACAGTGGCAGACCCTCTTTTACGGAGGAAGATATTCCGCAACCGTCTTAGATGACGGCATGGATTATGTAAAGCTGGCAGAAGCAATGGGAGCGAAGGCCTACAGGGCAGAGAGCAGAGAAGAATTCAGTCAGGCCCTGGAAAAGGCTCTGGCAGAGAAGATGCCCTGTGTGATCGATGCGATCATTGACAGCGATGAGAAGGTATGGCCGATGGTAGCACCGGGCGCACCGATTAATGAAGCTTTTAGCGAAGAAGATCTCGATAAGTAATAAATGTTTCACTAACAAGAAGAGAGGAAAGAGTAATGGCAAGAGTGTACAATTTTTCAGCAGGTCCGGCTGTACTGCCGGAGGAGGTTCTTAAGGAAGCAGCAGAAGAAATGCTTGATTACAGAGGCTGCGGCATGTCTGTTATGGAAATGAGCCATCGATCTTCCTACTTCGATCAGATCATTAAAGAGGCGGAAGCAGATTTCCGTACTCTGGTCGGAGTTCCGGAGACCTACAAGGTTCTGTTCCTGCAGGGTGGTGCCTCTCAGCAGTTCTCAGCAGTTCCGATGAACCTGATGAAAAACAAGGTTGCTGACTATATTGTAACCGGAAACTGGGCAAAGAAGGCAGCAGAAGAAGCAGCAAGATACGGAAAGGTAAATATCGTTGCTTCCTCCAAGGACAAGAACTTCTCCTATATTCCGGATTGCTCTGACCTCCCTATTTCTGAGGATGCAGACTATGTTTATATCTGCGAGAACAATACCATTTACGGAACAGAGTATAAGACGCTGCCGAACACAAAGGGTAAGGATCTGGTAGCAGATGTTTCCTCTAACTTCCTTTCCCGTCCGATCGATATTTCTAAATACGCAGTACTTTACGGCGGCGTTCAGAAGAATGTAGGTCCTGCAGGTCTGGTAATCGATGTGATCCGTGAGGATCTGATCACAGATGATGTTCTGGAAGGAACACCGACCATGCTGAAATGGAAGACCCAGGCAGACAAGGATTCTCTTTACAATACACCGAACTGCTATGCTATCTATATCTGCGGCAAGGTATTCAAGTGGCTCCTGAAAAACGGCGGTCTGGAAGCAATGGCTCAGAGAAATGAAGAAAAGGCAGCGATCCTTTACAATTTCCTGGATCAGTCCAAGCTCTTCAAGGGTACGGTTGAGAAGGAATCCCGTTCTGTCATGAACGTTCCTTTCGTTACCGGAGATGCAGACCTGGATGCAAAATTCGTTGCAGAATCCAAGGCAGCAGGAATGGAGAACCTGAAAGGACATCGTACCGTTGGCGGTATGAGAGCTTCTATCTACAATGCAATGCCGAAGGCCGGTGTAGAAAAGCTGGTTGACTTTATGGCAGATTTCGAAAAGAAGAATTTGAAATAAGACCTGAATCTAAGAAAGATCCTGTTCATGCATGATATAGAAAAGGAGACTTGGTAAAATGTTTAAATATACATGCCTCAATCCCATTTCACAGAAGGGACTTGAGATTTTCGATGATAACTATAAGGTAGTAGAGGATATGGAAGGCGCTGACGCCGTTATGGTCAGAAGCTATTCCATGCTGGAGGAAGAACTGCCGGACAGCCTGAAGGTGATCGCAAGAGCAGGTGCCGGTGTAAACAATATTCCTCTCGACAGATGCGCAGAGAAAGGAATCGTTGTCTTTAATACACCGGGTGCAAATGCAAACGGTGTAAAGGAGCTGGTGATCGCAGCTATGCTGCTGGCCAGCCGTGATATTGTCGGCGGTATCGAATGGGTTAGATCCGAAGCAGAAAACCCGGATGTTAAGAAGCTGGCTGAGAAGAAGAAAAAGGCTTTTGCCGGCAATGAGATCGCAGGCAAGAAGCTGGGTATCATCGGCCTTGGTGCCATCGGTGCCAGAGTTGCCAATGCAGCAGTTGATCTTGGCATGGAAGTATATGGCTACGATCCCTACATCTCCGTTGATGCGGCATGGAACATTTCCTTCCAGGCACATCATGTTACAGATGTAAACGAGATTTACAAGGAATGTGACTTTATTACCATTCATGTTCCGGCACTGGACAGCACAAAGGGCATGATCAGCGAAGAAGCCATCGGCATGATGAAGAAGAATGCCGTTGTCATCAACCTGGCAAGAGATCTTCTGGTTGATGAAGATGCGATCGTAAAAGCCCTTGAAGAGGAAAGAATCGCCGGCTATGTATCTGATTTCCCGAACCCGACCACAGCAGGAAAGCCGGGTGTGATCGTAATCCCGCACCTTGGTGCTTCTACAGAGGAAGCAGAAGACAACTGTGCTGTGATGGCAGCAAAGGAAGTACGCGAATACCTTGAAAACGGTAATATCAAGAACTCCGTAAATTATCCGAACTGCGATATGGGCGTTTGCCAGGCAGGCGGCAGAATCGCGATCCTGCATAAGAATATCAAGGGTATGATCGGTAAATACGCAGCGATCCTCGGCGAGGAAGAGATCAACATTGCAGATCTGACAAACAAGTCAAAAGGAGAATATGCTTACTCTCTGATCGATCTGGAAAGCCCGGCTTCCAAGTCAGCTCTGGATAAGATCAAAGAAGTAGAAGGCGTAATCGCTGTACGTGTTATTAAATAATATCGCTTCGCGAAGCGATGCGATGAGACGAAGGCCCATCGTGCGGTAGCACGATTTAGCATGGGCCGTGAGTCCCGAATATCGCGTCGCATAGCGATGCGATGAGACAAAAAAGTAAGGTCAGACACCGGTTTTCGGTGCCTGGCCTATTGGTTTAACTGGGAGATGTATCAATTATGGCAGTAATCAAACCCTTTGCAGCAATCAGACCCTCTGCCGAGAAGGCAGATAAAATCGCGGCGCTTCCCTATGATGTTTATAACAGACAGGAAGCAAAGGAAGCCGTAAAAGGAAATCCGGATTCCTTTTTAAATATCGATCGTCCGGAAACACAGTTTGAGGATGATTTTGACATGTATTCAGAGGAAGCATATCAGAAGGCAAAGGAGCTTCTCTGGAACATGGTAGAAGATGGCAGACTGATCAGGGACGAGGAGGAAAACTATTATATTTACGAGCTGACTATGGACGGCCGTTCTCAGACCGGTATCGTTGCCTGCGCTTCCATTGATGATTATGAGAACAATGTGATCAAAAAGCATGAGAATACAAGGGCAGAGAAGGAAGCGGACAGAATCCGTCATGTCGATGCCGTTGGTGCGCAGACAGGCCCGATCTTCCTTGCCTACCGTCAGAATCAGCTGATCAATGAGATCGTAGCGAAAAATAAGGAAAAGGCACCGGTTTATGACTTTGTTTCCGAAGACGGTATTTCGCACAGAGTCTGGGTTATTTCCGATAAGGATGATATTACAAAGATCCTCAAGACTTTTTCTGAGATCAATGAAATCTATATTGCAGACGGCCATCACAGGGCAGCTTCTGCGGTTAAGGTCGGAAAAAAGAGAAGGGCAGAGGATCCGAATACAAGCGGTAAGGAAGAATATAATTATTTCTTATCCGTTCTTTTCCCGGATGAGGAGCTGAAGATTCTTGATTACAATCGTGTGGTAAAGGATCTAAATGGAATGAGCGAAGAGGAACTTCTGGAGAAGCTTTCTCAGATCCTGGACGTTAAGGAGATTACAGCAGAGGAGGCTTCTCCCAAGGAGGCCCATCACTTTGGCATGTATCTGGGAGAGAAGTGGTATGACCTGGCTGTTCGTCCGGAAGATTTCAAAGAGGATCCGGTCAAAGGTCTGGATGTATCCCTTCTGCAGGATCTGGTTCTTGAACCTTTATTTAATATTACAGATCCAAAGACGGATGCAAGGATTGACTTTGTCGGCGGTATCCGTGGAATGAAGGAGCTGGAGAGAAGGGTAAAGGAAGACTGCAAGGTGGCCTTTTCCATGTATCCGACTTCCATTGCAGAGCTTTTTGCGGTGGCCGATGCAGGCCTTCTGATGCCGCCTAAGTCTACCTGGTTTGAGCCGAAGCTCAGAAGCGGTCTCTTTATTCACGAAATTTAAGATGAAATTTAAGAACTGAAAATAAGAGAAAGGCGGCTATATGGAAACCATACAGGATTATATCGATAAGGTTTTGCCGGAGCTGCTTGCTTTCGGGATAAAGCTCCTGGTTGCCGTGATCGTTCTTCTGGTCGGGATCAAGGTGATCCGGGCAGTTATGAACCATATATACAAAAGGTCGATCCAGCATGGCATGGATGTCGGTCTGGCTCAGTTCGTCAATAGCTTCTTTCGGGCAGCCTGCTATGTGGTTCTTGTGATCATGATCGGAACGCAGTTTGGTGTGACCACGGCTTCTGTGATCGCCATTCTGGGTTCTTCCGGTCTGACCTTAGGTCTTGCCCTCCAAGGGTCTTTGTCAAACTTTGCAGGTGGTGTTCTGATCCTTCTGCAGAAGCCCTTTGAAGTGGGAGACTATATTGTAGAAGATACCCACGGCAATGAAGGATTTGTCCAGAAGATCACCCTGACCTATACGACCCTTCGGACAGAATGGGGAGAGAATGTGGTGATCCCGAACGGCACTCTGGCGAATTCTTCCATGAAGAATATGACGCCGGAATCCGTGCGAATGGAAAAGGTGCTGGTCGGGATTTCCTATGACTCGGATGTGAAAAGAGCCAAGGAGATCATGAAGGAGCTGGTCTTACAGGATTCCCGTACCCTGCAAGAAAAAGGGGTAAATGTTTTTCTAGATGCCCTGGATTCTTCTGATGTGAAGGTTGGTGTGATCTTCTGGGTTAAGATGGAGGATTACTGGCCGGCTAAAAGAGATCTTCTGGAGAAGATCAAGGAGCGTTTTGACAAAGAGGAGCAGATCACCATCCCCTTCCCACAGCTTACGGTTTCCTTTGAAAAGGACTTAAAAGAAAAAGAAGCAGGCGAGAGGTAAGTAAATTGGATTTTAATAAATTAAGTGCATATGAATTAATCGAAGAAAGACATCTGGATGATCTTGGTGCAGAGGGCTATCTTCTGAAACATAAGAAGAGCGGGGCAAGGTTGTTCCTGGTATCAAATGAAGATAATAATAAGGTCTTCTCCATCGGCTTTCGGACACCGCCGATCAACAGCTGCGGTCTGACCCATATCCTGGAGCATTCCGTTCTTTGCGGTTCCAGAGAGTTTCCGGCTAAGGATCCCTTTGTGGAGCTTGCCAAGGGTTCTCTGAATACCTTTTTAAATGCAATGACTTATCCGGATAAGACCGTTTATCCGGTGGCCAGCTGCAATGATAAGGACTTCCAGAACCTCATGCATGTGTATCTGGATGCGGTTTTCTATCCGAATATCTATGAGAGAAAAGAAATCTTCCGTCAGGAGGGCTGGCATTATGAGCTCGAGGATCCGGAAGGCGAGATTCAGATCAACGGTGTTGTTTACAACGAAATGAAGGGAGCTTTTTCTTCACCGGAAGGCGTTCTGGAAAGGGAAATCCTGAATTCCCTTTTCCCGGATACACCCTATGGCTTTGAATCCGGCGGAGATCCGGATGTGATCCCGGATCTGTCCTATGAGACCTTCCTGGATTTCCACAGACAGTATTATCATCCGGCAAACAGCTATATCTTCCTTTACGGAGATATGGATATGGAAGAGAAGCTCCTTTGGATGGATGAACATTATCTGAAGGACTTTGATGAGATTCGGATTGATACCGAATTAAAGCCGCAGGCAGCCTTTGCAGAGCAGATTACAGTCAGAAAAGACTATTCCATCACAGAAGAAGACAGTCTGGAGCATAATACCTATCTTTCCGAGAACTTTGTTATGGGCACGGCCCTGGATGCAAAACTTTATACAGCGATCGAGGTTTTGGACTATGCTTTGATCACAGCACCGGGTGCTCCTTTGAAGCAGGCTCTTCTGGATGCCGGAATCGGACAGGATATCATGAGCTCTGTTGATAACGGTATTCTTCAGCCGGTTTTCTCTGTTATTGCCAAAAATGCAGAAGAAGAGGATAAGGAAAGATTCCTTGCCGTGATCAGAGAAACTCTGGAGAAGCTGGTCGAGGAAGGTCTTGATAAGCAGACCCTTCTGGCCGGCATTAACAGCCTGGAATTCCGTTACAGAGAGGCGGATTTCGGCAGATTCCCGATCGGTCTTTCCTATGGACTCCAGTGTATGGACAGCTGGCTTTATGACGAGAAGGATCCCTTTATGCATCTGGAGGAAAATCGTGTATTTGCCTTCCTGAAGGAAGCAACGGAGGGAAGCTATTTTGAAGATCTGATCCGCAGCTATTTCCTGAATAACAGCCACAGCAGCGTCGTTATGTGTTGCCCGAAAAAGGGTCTGACCGCAGAGAACGATAAAAAGCTGGCAGATAAGCTGGCAGCCTACAAGGCATCTTTAAGCAAAGAAGAGATTGATGCTCTGGTGGCATCCACAAAGCATTTGAAAGAATATCAGAGCGAGCCCTCCACGAAGGAAGAACTGGAATCCATTCCCCTTCTTGCCCTGGAGGATATCAAAAAAGAAGCAGAGCCTTTTACAAACAGACTGCTGCAGGCGGGAGAGATTCCGCTTCTGATGCATGATCTTGAAACCAAGCAGATCGCCTATCTGGAATTTGTCTTTGACGCAGAGCATATTTCAGAGGAAGAGCTTCCCTATCTGGGAATCCTGAGCTCCGTTTTAGGCTATGTGGATACAGAGCATTACAGCTTCAGAGAGCTGTCCAATGAGATCAATATCCATACCGGCGGTATTGATTCCAGAGTCAGCATTTTTACGGATCATTCCGAAGAGATGGCTTGCCATGTGAAGTTTATCCTCTCTGCCAAGGCTCTTTTTGAAGAGGCAGATCAGGCCTTTGCCCTGACAAGAGAGATCCTCTTTGCCTCTAAGATTGAGGATGATAAGCGATTAAGGGAGATCATTTCCCAACTGAAATCCAGAGTGCAGATGACGATGAACAGCAGCGGTCATGCGGTTGCTTCCATGAGAGGTATGTCCTATTTCTCCGAGAGTGCAGCTGCGATCGATGCAAGCAGCGGCATTGCCTTCTACCGCCTCTTAGAGGAGCTGACAGAAGACTTTGAGGGCAGAAAGGAAGAACTGAAGGAAAGACTGCAGCAGCTTTGTAAGAAGCTTTTCTGCAAAAAGCATCTTCTGGTATCCCTCACAGCCGGACCCAGACTGGAAGAGAAGGCGATGGAGGAGGTCAAAGCCCTCGGCGAGCAGCTTTATGAGGAAAAAGAAGCAGAAAAAGCTGTTTATTCCTGCGAGAAGAAGAACGAAGGCTTTAAGACTGCTTCTAAGGTAAATTATGTTGCCAGATGCGGTAACTTTAAGAAGCAGGGCTTCTCTTATACAGGTGCGCTTAAGATCCTGAAGGTAGTCATGAGCTATGATTATATGTGGAATCAGATCCGTGTTCTGGGCGGTGCTTATGGCTGCATGTGCGGTTTTGACCGAAACGGAGATTCCTATTTTGTTTCCTACCGGGATCCGCATATGAAGAGGACCGAGGAGGTCTACGAAGGCATTCCGGAATACCTGCGGAATTTTGACGCAGATGAAAGGGCCATACTCAAATTTATCATCGGAACCGTCAGCATGATGGATACTCCGCTGAATCCCTCTGCAAAAGGCAGCAGAAGCCTGATGGCTTACCTTTCCGGTCTGCAGTTTGAAACTCTTCAGAAGGAAAGAAATGAAGTCCTTTCTGCCGGAAAAGAAGATATTCAGGCTCTGGCCGCTCTGGTAGAAGCGATTCTGTCGGATGAATGCAGATGCGTGATCGGTGATGAAAGCAAGATAACAGAAAATAAAGAAAGATTCAGCAGACTGGAGAGTCTGCAGTAGGAGCGGGAATGAGTGAAGAAAAAAAATCCGGCTTTGTGGCCCTGATCGGTCGTCCGAATGTAGGAAAGTCAACCCTGATGAATACCGTGATCGGACAGAAAATTGCGATCACTTCCAATAAGCCGCAGACAACCAGAAACCGTATTCAGACGGTTTATACAGATGAAAGAGGCCAGGTGGTTTTTGTTGACACCCCGGGTATTCATAAGGCAAAGAATAAGCTGGGAGAATATATGGTCTCTGCAGCAGAACGTACCTTGAAGGATGTCGATCTGATCCTCTGGCTGGTCGAGCCGACCACCTATATCGGTGCCGGAGAAGAGCATATCCTAGAGGAACTCGGCCATGCCGGTGTACCGGTTCTCCTGGTGATCAATAAGATCGATACCGTCAAAAGAGAAGAACTGCTGCCGGTCATTGCTGCCTATAGTGCAAAATTCGAATTTAATGAGATCGTACCGGTTTCTGCCTTGAAGAATGAGAATACACCGGATCTTCTGGAAACCATTTTTAAATATCTGCCTTACGGCCCGGCTTTCTTTGATGAGGCTACTGTCACAGATCAGCCGGAGAGGGCGATTGTTGCGGAAATGATCCGGGAGAAGGCCCTTCGTTCATTAAATGAAGAGGTACCCCATGGCATAGCCGTTGCTGTCGACAGCATGAAAAAGAGAGGCAAGAATAATCTCTACGATATCGAAGCAACGATTGTTTGCGAGAAGAATTCACACAAGGGAATCATTATCGGTAAAAAGGGAGCTATGCTGAAAAAGATCGGCTCAGAAGCCAGACGTGATATTGAGAATCTGCTTCAGGCCAAGGTAAATCTGAATCTCTGGGTAAAGGTAAAGAAGGAATGGCGGGACAGTGATTTCCTGGTCAAGAACTTTGGCTACGATAAGAAGGAGATCTGATGACCGGAGAACAGATCAGGGTAAGAGGGATCGTGCTCAGTGCCATCCCAATCGGAGAATATGATAAGAGGATTACCCTTCTCACTAAGGAACTGGGCAAGGTGCAGGCCTTTGTGAGAGGGGCAAAACGCCCCAACAGCCGTTTTTCCGCTGTGGCAAATCCCTTTGCTTTTGGCAGTTTTGAGCTTTACGCAGGCAGAACGGCCTATAATCTGGCAGGCGCTTCGATCAGTAATTACTTTGATTCTTTGAAGACGGATCTGGATGCGATTTATTACGGTTCTTACTTTCTGGAGCTGGCAGATTATTTCGGAAGAGAAAATATCGAAGCCATGCAGCAGTTGAATCTGATTTACCTTTGCCTGACGGCTTTGGGAGATCAGCGCTTTTCAAAGGAGCTGGTTCGTTTTATCTATGAGCTGAAAACCCTGGTGATCAACGGAGAGTATCCGGATCTTTACCGCTGCATGATCTGTGGCAGGAAGGAAGAGCTTCTGGCTTTTTCCCAGCAGAGGAGGGGCTGTATCTGTAAGAACTGCATGCAGGAGACGGTGGCAGAGCCTCTTTTGCCTTCTGCCCTTTATGCCATGCAGTTTGTGATCAGCAGTCCCATTGAGAAGCTGTTCACCTTCCGGCTGACAGAGGAAGTGTTGGAAAACCTAAAAAGCATCATGAAGGGGATGATGAAAAGAAGCCTTGACCGGCCACTGAAATCCCTGGCTTTTTTGGAGTGAAGGTGTTGAAATGAAAATATGGAATGCGTATAATGGTGTCTGGTATGCAAACCGGAAATGAGGACAGGATGAGTAAGAAAAGACGATGCATGGCAGCTGTCCTGCTTCTTGTCTTACTGATGCTTACAGCATGCGGATCGGCTGAGCCTGAGGAAATCAGTACGATCGAGGTTCAAAAGGACGGATCGATCATTCAGAGCACGGTCGGCTCCTTTGACAAGGATTATTATTCCAAGGAGGACCTTGAAAGCTTTGCAAAGGAAGAGATTCAGTCCTATTCAGCATCAGGAGACGGAACGATTGAGCTGTCAGATATTTCCATGTTAGATGATGGCAATGTGAAGCTGACCTTAAAATTTGACAATAGCGAGACCTATACGGCTTTTGAAGGAAAAACCCTTTTCATGGGAACGATTGCCCAGGCAATTGTTGCCGGCTATGAACCTTCCGGCTATATGACGCCGGTTGAGGAGGGAGAGAGCGCGGATGCCTCTGTGAAGGTAAAGAAGGCGGACTATACCATGGATATGAATATCCTGGTTGTCCAGGAGCAGTATGAGGTCACGGTACCAGGTGAGATACTTTGGGTTTCATCCGTTGGTACGAAGCTTACCGGCGAGTCATCTGTACAGATCAATACAGATGAGCTGACATATATCATTTATCAGTAGAAGGAGAAGGTAAAATGGAAAAGACAATGGAGAAGATCGTAGCCCTTGCCAAGGCACGTGGATTTGTATATCCGGGTTCCGAGATCTATGGAGGACTTGCGAATACATGGGACTACGGTAATCTTGGCGTTGAGCTGAAGAACAATGTAAAAAAGGCATGGTGGCAGAAGTTTATTCAGGAAAATCCCTACAATGTAGGTGTTGACTGTGCGATCCTGATGAATCCGCAGACCTGGGTTGCTTCAGGACATCTTGGCAATTTCTCTGATCCGCTGATGGATTGTAAGCAGTGCCATGAACGTTTCCGTGCAGATAAGGTGATCGAGGATTACTGCCAGGAGAAGGGCATTACCTTAGAGGGTAGTGTAGATGCCTGGTCCAAGCAGGAGATGGCTGACTATATCAAGGAGCAGGGCATCGGATGCCCCAGCTGCGGCGGTCATGATTTTACGGATATCCGTGAATTTAACCTGATGTTTAAGACTTTCCAGGGCGTTACCGAGGATGCTTCCAATACCGTATATCTTCGTCCGGAGACAGCTCAGGGTATCTTTGTTAATTTCAAGAATGTACAGCGTACTTCCCGTAAGAAGATCCCCTTTGGTATCGGCCAGATTGGAAAGTCCTTCCGTAATGAGATCACACCGGGTAACTTTACCTTCCGTACCAGAGAATTCGAGCAGATGGAGCTGGAGTTCTTCTGCGAGCCAGATACCGATCTGGAGTGGTTTGATTACTGGAAATCCTACTGTATCAACTGGCTTTACAGCCTAGGCATCAAGGAAGAAGATCTTAGAATCAGAGATCACGAGCCGGAAGAACTGAGCCATTACAGCAAGGCAACAACAGACCTTGAGTTCATGTTCCCCTTTGGCTGGGGCGAACTTTGGGGCATTGCAGACCGTACCGATTATGATCTGAACCAGCATCAGACCGTTTCCGGTGTGGATATGTCCTATTTTGATGATACAAAGAACGAGAAATACATTCCTTATGTTATCGAGCCTTCTCTCGGTGCAGACCGTGTGGTTCTGGCCTTCCTTTGCGAGGCTTATGATGAGGAAGAACTCGAAGGCGGAGATAAGAGAACCGTTCTTCATTTCCATCCGGCACTTGCTCCGGTTAAGATCGGTGTCCTTCCCCTGTCCAAGAAGCTGGCAGAGGGTGCAGGCAAGGTGTATGAGCAGCTTTCCAAGAAGTACAACTGCGAATATGATGACAGAGGAAATATCGGTAAGAGATACCGCCGTCAGGACGAGATCGGAACACCTTTCTGCGTAACCTATGACTTCGAGTCCGAAGAGGATCATGCAGTTACCGTCAGAGACAGAGACAGCATGGAGCAGGTTAGAATTCCGATTGATGAGCTGGATGCTTATTTTGCCGATAAATTCACATTTTAAGCTTGTTTTAAACAGGCCTTTGTGATAATATATTTTGGTATGTTATCAGAAGTTGACGGTCCGCTGGTTCTTGCTCACCGACAGGGAGCCTGATAAGGGAATTAAGAACGTCGAGTCACGACAGGACAGATGCCTGTCGATTTACATAGGAGGTCGCAATGAACGACATTATCAAAGAGATTGAAGACGCACAGCTGAAGGATTCTATCGATGAGTTTGCAGTAGGTGATACTGTTCGTGTTTACAACAAGATCATCGAGGGAAGCAAGGAAAGAATCCAGGTATTTGAAGGAACAGTTCTGAAGAAGCAGGGAAGCAGCAACAGAGCTACATTCACTGTAAGAAAGACTTCTAACGGTGTTGGTGTTGAGAAGACTTGGCCGCTTCACTCTCCGAACGTAGATAAGATCGAAGTTGTTCGCAGAGGTAAAGTCCGCAGAGCAAAACTCTTCTACTTAAGAGACCGTGTTGGTAAGAAAGCAAGAGTGAAAGAGCGTATCTAATCAATTTGAGCGACAAAGAGCCTGTAGTTTACAGGCTCTTTTTTATCGTATAGGAAACTTCGTTTCCTATACGATAAAAATGCTCCGCAGGGATCGCACTGCGGTCAAGGAGGAAAAAGATGAAATTACAGTGGTATCCGGGGCATATGACCAAGGCAAAGCGTCAGATGCAGGAGGATTTGAAACTGATCGATCTTGTGATCGAAGTAATAGACAGCAGAATTCCCTATAGCAGCCGGAATCCGGAGATCGATCAGCTGGCACAGAATAAAGCCCGTGTCATTCTGATGAACAAGGCGGATCTGGCAGAAGAAAAGGCAAACCGGCTTTGGGCAGAGCATTTCCGGGAGCAGGGAGCCTTTGCCGCTCTTGCAGATTCCCGAAAGAAAAATAATATGAAGGAAATCCGGGCTGCGATCGAGCAGGCCTCTGCCAAGAAGAAGGAAAGAGACCGCAAGAGAGGGATCCTGAACCGTCCGGTCAGAGCTATGATCGTAGGAATTCCGAACTGCGGAAAGTCTACCTTCATCAATACCATTTCCGGTAAGGCAAGTACCAAAACAGGCAATAAACCGGGTGTGACCAAGGGAAAACAGTGGATCAAGCTGAATAAGGATATTGAGCTTCTGGATACACCGGGTATTCTCTGGCCGAAATTCGAGGATGAGCAGGTCGGAACCAATCTGGCTCTGGTCGGCTCCATCAAAGATGAGATCATCCCTTCAGAAGAGCTTTCAATCGAGCTGATTCGCTTCCTGCTCAAGGCTTATCCGGGTGTACTCGCAGAACGTTACAGTGTAGATGAGACGAAGAAGGACAGTGATATCCTGATCGAAATCGCAGAGAACCGGCGCTGTATCAAGAGTGGCGGAGAAGCAGACTATGAAAAAGCTGCAAAGCTGCTCTTAGATGAATTCCGAAGCGGCAGACTGGGAAGACTTACCTTGGAGAGACCTTAGTATGGCAGAAAAAAAGATCAAAGAAATATCAGAAGAATTGAAGGCAGCAGACGAGAGCATGCTGCCTTCTTTTATCAGTGACTACCTTTCCGATGAAAGAGGCGGGGTGCAGAAGCTGGTCAAAACAGCACAGAACAGGCTGAAAAAGCTGCAGGAAGAAAGAATGCGCCTGGAAAAAATGCGTATTTATGAGAAACAGAATGCAGACTATCACTTTATCTGCGGCATTGATGAAGCAGGAAGGGGTCCTCTGGCAGGACCGGTTGCGGCGGCTGCCGTGATTCTGCCAAAAGACTGCGAGATCCTTTATCTGAATGATTCCAAGAAATTAAGCGAGAGCAGAAGAGAAGAGCTTTACCTGGAGATTCAGGAAAAGGCTCTGTCCTGGGCAGTCGGTCTATCCAGTCCCCAAAGAATCGATGAGATCAATATCCTCCAGGCAACCTATGAAGCAATGCGGTCTGCTGTCAGTCAACTTCAGCCTAGGCCGGATCTTCTTTTGAATGATGCGGTAACCATCCCCATGCTGTCGATTCCGCAGAGGCCGATCATCAAAGGCGATGCCAAGTCTGTATCGATCGCGGCAGCCTCTGTGATGGCCAAGGTAACGCGAGACCATATTATGTATGAGTATGACAAGGAATATCCCCAGTACGGCTTTGCGAAAAATAAGGGCTACGGGACAGCAGATCATATCGCAGCCTTAAAGGAATATGGCCCGACTCCGATCCACAGAAGAAGCTTTATCGGACATTTTGTGGACCTTGAAGAAAAAGCAGGGGGAAAAGAGGGAACGGAAGGGGAAAACAAGAGCTCCCTTGGCAGAAAAATGGAGGAAAAGGCCGCTTTTTATCTGGCAGAAAAGGGCTTTGAGATCATAGAGCATAATTTCAAGTGTGATCTGGGAGAGATCGACCTGATCGCAGAAGAAAGAGGCTGTCTGGTCTTCGTTGAAGTAAAATACCGTTCCTCCACCGGGCAGGGAGATCCGGCCGAAGCAGTTGACAGAAAGAAGCAAAGGAGAATCTCCAAAGCCTCGGATTATTACCGCCTGATTCACCATATTCCGGAGCAGATGCCCATGCGCTTTGATGTGGTTGCCATTAGGGGAGAGAGTATAAGGCATATTGAGAATGCTTTTGAATATCAGCACTAGAAGAGAATCAGCGGATAAAGTAGAGTAGGCGATTTCAATTGAATATAAGTATTGCATGTAGGATATTACGCAATTTTCCTAATGCTTTTAGCTAAGTAGCCGCACCGATTTGTATATGCAAACGGTGCGCAGGATAGCTACAAATAGGAGCTATTGATGGTTGAACATTAATGTAATCAGTGCTATATTAAAACGCGGATGGTACACGAGTGGCATAGGCCTGTGACTATACCAGGATATTATTTTTTCGGAAAACATCACTTTTCTGACGGGAGACGGCCCAAGAGCCGGCAGAAAGAGCAGGAGGTGATGCAATGGACATTGGAATGATCGGAGCGGGAAAAGTAGGCTTTTCCCTTGGAAAATATTTTACCCTGCATGGGGTAAAGGTCAGCGGCTACTATAGCCGGAATCCAAAGTCCGCAAAAGAAGCGGCAGAGTTTACCGGGACAAAAGCGTTCGACACGATGAAACAGATAGTTGAAGTGAGTGATGTTTTGGTTTTGACGGTTCCTGACGGACAGATTTCCACAGTATGGAAAGAACTGAAGGAGTTAGAACTTGCCGGAAAGATAATGATACACTGCAGTGGTGCGCTGACAACGGATGTCTTTGCGGATAAAGCAAAGGATACTTTCGTATATTCGGTTCACCCGCTCCTGGCAGTTTCAGACAAATACGAATCCTATGAGATTTTTAAGGATGCACTTTTTACCATCGAGGGTAGCCCCGAGAGGATGGAAGAAATGTGCATCCTTTTTCAGTCCTGTGGCAACAGAATTCAGCCCATTAAAAAAGAGAGCAAAATGCTTTATCATGCGGCCGCGTCTCTTGCATCAAACTTTATGGTGACAATTGCGGATACGGCTCAGCAGATGTTGCAAAGATGCGGTTTTTCAGAAGAAATGTCCGAGAATGCGCTTTCTGTTTTAATGAGAGAGAATATTAATTCTGTGATCCAAAAGGGAACAAAGGCGGCTCTTACCGGCCCAATCGAGCGTGCGGATACGGGAACGGTAAAGGGACACTTGAGTGTTCTGAATGAAGAGGAAAGGGCAGTTTATCTTGCCCTGGCACGTGAAACAGTAAAACTTGCAGAGAAAAAGCATCCGGAAAGAAGTTATCAGGAAATGGAGGAAGTACTGAAATGAAGAATACGGTTTTAACACTGCAGAAACAGAAAAAAGAGGGAAACAAGATCACCATGCTGACAGCCTATGATTATTCTACGGCAAAGCTGGTGAACGATGCCGGAATCGAAATGATCCTGGTAGGAGATTCCCTTGGAATGACCATGCTCGGCTATGAGGATACCCTGCCGGTTACCATGGAGGATATGATCCATCATACAAGAGCCGTAACAAGAGCAACAAGCGAGACCTTTGTTGTTGCCGATATGCCCTTTATGTCTTATCAGACTTCCGTTTATGATGCGGTAGTCAATGCCGGTCGTCTGATCAAGGAAGGCGGTGCCCAGGCGGTAAAGCTGGAAGGCGGAGCAGCAGTCTGCGAGCAGATCAGAGCAATCGTGGACGCTTCCATTCCGGTATGCGCTCACATCGGTATGACGCCCCAGTCTGTGAATGCCATGGGAGGCTTTAAGGTACAGGGTAAGAATATCGAGGTTGCGAAGAAGATCGTAGAAGATGCCAAAAAGGTAGAGGAAGCAGGCGCCTTTATGGTGGTTCTGGAGTGTGTTCCGGCCAAGCTTGCATCCTATATAACAGAGCAGCTCAGTATCCCAACGATCGGAATCGGTGCCGGCGCCGGCTGTGACGGACAGGTTCTGGTTTACCAGGATATGCTGAATATGTTTGGCGGACATCAGGCAAAATTCGTCAAGCATTTTGCCCAGATCGGAGAGGCAATGAAGGAAGGCTTCAAGGCCTATGCTCAAGAAGTCAAGGAAGGAAGCTTCCCGGCGAAGGAGCATACCTATAAAATAGATGATGATGTAATGGAAGCAGTAATGAGTGAGGAAAAATAAAATGGCTATCATAAAAGCAGAGAAGATTGCTGATGTAAAGAAGTATGTAAAAGAATGGAAAAAAGAAGGACTCAGTATCGGCCTTGTTCCGACAATGGGTTATCTGCATGAAGGACATGCAAGCCTGATCAAAAAAGCCAGAGAAGAGAATGACCGCGTGATCGTCAGTGATTTTGTCAATCCGATCCAGTTCGGACCGAGCGAGGATCTGGAATCCTATCCGAGAGATTTTGATGCGGATTGTGCTCTCTGCGAGTCAATCGGTGCAGACCTGATCTTTCATCCGACACCGGATGAAATGTATTTCCCGGATTTTTCAACGCATGTAGATGTAGACGGCGTGTCAGCAGGCCTCTGCGGTAAGAGCAGACCGATTCATTTCCGTGGTGTCTGCACCGTTGTTTCCAAGCTTTTCAATATTTCCGAAGCAGACAGGGCTTATTTCGGTCAGAAGGATGCCCAGCAGCTGGCTGTTGTCCGCAGAATGGTAAGAGATCTGAACGTAAATATTCAGATCGTAGGCTGCCCTATTATCCGTGAAGAAGACGGACTGGCAAAGAGCTCCAGAAACACTTACCTGTCAGCAGAGGAGCGTCAGGCGGCAACTGTTTTAAATAAAGCATTGACAGAAGGACGCAGAATGATAGAAAATGGGGAGAATGATGCAAAGGCAGTTAAGGATAAGATTCGCAGCATCATTGAGACAGAACCCCTTGCAAAGGTAGACTATGTTGAGATCGTAGACTGGAATCAGCTCGAAGAGGTTGACAGCACAGAAGGCGATATTCTGGCAGCAGTCGCAGTTTATATCGGAAAAACAAGATTGATTGATAACTTTATCAAGGAGAACTAAAATGACAGTAACTATGCTGAAGGGCAAGATCCATAGAGCAGTCGTAACACAGGCAGAGCTGAATTATGTAGGAAGCATCACGGTAGATCCGCTTCTTCTTGAGGCAGCCGGCATTTATGAGTATGAGAAGGTTCAGATCGTTGACGTGGAAAACGGCAATCGTTTTGAAACCTATACCATCGAAGGAGAGCCGGGCTCCGGTATGATCTGTTTAAATGGAGCTGCAGCCAGACAGGTACAGGTTGGTGATCACGTGATCATTATGTGTTACTGTGAAATGACTCCGGAAGAAGTAAAGGAGCATAAGCCTCATGTGGTCTTCGTAGATGACAAGAATGGAATTTCTTCTCTTGCCAGATATGAAAAACACGGGGAGATCAAATAAGACTCAAATAGAGTAAGTAAGCAAGACGGCCTTGAAAAAGCAGATGCTTCGAAAGGCTGTAAGAGGATATTCAGATGCTGAAGGGAAAGACTGTAGTGCTCGGAGTCACAGGCTCCATCGCTGCTTATAAGATCGCAAATCTTGCAAGTGCCCTGATCAAAAGACATGCGGATGTGCATGTGATCATGACTCAGAATGCAACAAACTTTATCACGCCGATTACATTTGAAACATTAACAGGCAATAAATGTCTGGTAGATACCTTTGACCGGAATTTTCAGTTTAATGTATCTCATGTTTCCCTGGCAAAAAAAGCAGATGTGATGCTGATCGCACCGGCTTCTGCCAATGTGATTGCCAAGCTGGCACATGGTATTGCAGATGACATGCTGACAACAACAGCCCTTGCCTGTAATGCGCCGATCCTGCTTTCTCCGGCTATGAATACCCAGATGTATCAGAAGCAGGTGACCCAGGATAATCTGGACATTCTCCGTAAGTACGGAATGGAAGTGATCGAGCCGGCAAACGGCTATCTTGCCTGCGGAGATACAGGCGCCGGCAAGATGCCGGAGCCGGATACCCTTCTTCAGTATATCTTTAAGGCTTGTCTGAGAGAAAAGGACATGGTCGGAAAGAAGGTTCTCGTGACAGCGGGACCTACCCAGGAAGCTTTGGATCCGGTTCGTTACCTGACCAATCATTCCAGCGGCAAGATGGGCTATGCCCTGGCCAGGGAATGTGCCTGCAGGGGAGCGGATGTGGTTCTGATCAGCGGACAGACGGCTTTGGATCCACCGCCTTATGTCAGGGTCATTCCCATTCTTTCCGCAAAGGAGATGTACGAGGCTGTTATGGCTGAGTTTCCTGACACGGATATCGTTTTGAAGGCAGCAGCGGTTGCGGACTATCGCCCCAAGACTTATGTAGATAATAAGATCAAGAAAAAAGACGGAGACAGCGTGATCGAGCTGGAACGTACGGACGATATCATGAAGGCTTTGGGAGAAAAGAAGCGGGAAGGACAGTTTCTTTGCGGTTTTTCCATGGAAACAGAGCATATGCTGGAAAACTCCCGCAGCAAGCTGGAACGCAAAAACATGGATATGATCTGCGCAAATAATCTGAAGGTCAGCGGAGCGGGCTTTATGACAGATACCAATGTCATGACCCTGATCACAAGAGATGCAGTCATTGAGCTGCCTATGCAGACCAAGGCCTGTGTTTCTAATGAGATTTTAAATGAGATTCTGAAGAGAATGAAATAGAGCGAAGCTTACTCTTTAAGCAGTTTTGCTTTCACAGAGGTATATTTCTTCTCCGGCACAGGAATCCTTTTCCCATCTGTCATAGTCAGGGCAAAACGCTCAATCGATTGTACATACAGAGGATTCACAAGATAAGAGGAATGACAGCGAAGAAATTTCTCGCCTGTTCTTTTGTGGATCGCAGATAAGCGGTCGGTACATTCGAATATCTGAGAAGCCAGGTAGATATTTGTGTGATTTCCGATACTTTCCATATAGAGAACCTGCTCCGGACTGGTGTAGAGAATGGATCTGTTCTTGCCCTTGAAAGAAAGCTTTTCGGAGGATTCCATATAAAGGGTCATTTGGGCATGATTTTCCAGGTAGTGAACCGGATAAATAAAGTCCCTGTCGTCATAGTCAATGGGATTGGAAATGTGGCATACCCGGATACGGGCAAGATCCTTCTTGATCTCCCAGGTAAAATCAATGCGCTGGTAAACTCGGTTTGAACTGCCGTCCGGCCAGAAAGTATCTACAATGAAGGTCAGAAGAACTTCGGTACAGTTGCTGCAAATGTGGATCGGAGTTGCTGTAAGATCATAAACCTTGAACTTTAGCTGATAATTTTCTTCCTGAAATGCTTCTATAAGTGATTTTTTTGTACGTATGATTTGTTTCTTCGCAGGACCAAGCCAGAGAATATCCGTATGACAGTAATCCAGGAAGGGCTGGATATCATTATCATAATAACGGAGCAGCAGGCTGGCGGTTAGATCTGTGATTTCATTGACAGTCATTGAAAGTCCTCCTTTGGAAAACGATTTTCCTTTATCTTATCGTATTCTTCCAATTCTTCTCCATTTTCTTTTGTTCCATTTCTTTGAAAATAGACAAGTTATTTTCAACAATAAACAAGCTATATTTGCAAAGCCTATTGTAGCACTTTTTAGAATAAAATATAATGATAAAAGGGACAAAAGGTCTAAGAGCAAATAAATGAAATCGTTTTTATGAGGAGTGGGAATCATGAAGAAAAAAAGTAATTGACTTCATCAAAATAAAGTGTTAGTATACAAACAAATTGAAAAAGCTACAAAATCGTTGATCAAAAGTAGTACAACGGAAGATGGACTTCACAGAGAGTAGTCGTTTGGTGGAAGGCTACAGGGACATACTGTTGGAATGGATTTGGGAGATGCGAAGCGAAAGGCTAAGATGCCAAGTAGCGGTTGCCGTGTCCTCACGTTACAGGGGGAGAATATAATAAGCGAAAGCTTACGTATTCGGTTGAGGTGAAAGAGATCCAAAACAGATGCTATAGTTATCTGTTTAATTGGATGGAGTATTCTTTCATAAAGAAGGGTGGCACCACGGAATTGTAATTTCGTCCCTGACAGAATAATCTGTCAGGGATTTTTTATCGTATAGGAAACTTCGTTCCCTATACGATAAAAATGCTCCGCAGGGATCGCACT
>CAVHNP010000026.1:0-30102 GCA_963637505.1 Prevotella sp. CAG:279 | reverse complement strand
AGCAGGATCTTCTAATGACGATTCACAAGGCTCGCGTCGTGACGTAGCGGCTAGCACGAGGGCGTCGCTCCTGTTTGAGCTCACAATAGTAAGGGGCATCTCTATGAAACAATAAATATGCGTTACCAAGAAATACAAAGCGAGTTTAGCGTGGAGCCCGAGTGAATAAGCGCCGCAAGGAACAGCGAACGCAGTGTGTCATTAGAAGACCTGCTTATCGACTCGAATTCTTTGTTTTAGATCCGGTTTTCATCAACACATTTTTGTCCTATAACTCGAAAGAACTCAAAAACGGACTGATACTGGCGTATCAGTCCGTTTTAACGTTTGTCATATCTTCGAAAAAGCCGATCACTCAGCAGCTTCAGCAAGGTCAGCTGCGATGGTCTCGTTGAGCTTATCAACCAAAGCAACCGGATCAATTCCGTGAACCATAGCTGCCTGCTCGATTGACTCCATCTGAGATGCCGGGCATCCGAGGCAATGCATTCCGATGTCCATAAGGAGCGGAGCTACATTCGCATCAATCTGCAGAAGTTCGCCGATCAGTGTGTCTTTTGTAACTGTTGCTGTCATCTTCTTTCCTCCTGTGAGACGAATTTATCACTTGTAGCTACAAATTATAATATGAATATTGAGAAATTGCAACCGGGAAACTCTGTGGTATAATAAAAACAACTATGCGTGGAGATAGGATTATGCAGACAAAGATTATTCAGATAAAGGAAGATAATTTTCAAGAGAGTGTCCGGGAGGCAGGCGAGATCCTGAAAAAGGGAGGCCTGGTGGCCTTCCCGACAGAGACGGTTTACGGACTGGGCGGAGATGCCTTAAATGCCGCATCATCAGAGAAGATTTATGCAGCAAAAGGAAGGCCATCGGATAATCCTTTGATCGTACATATCTGCGATATGGATGATCTCGAAAAGATCGCATGCGATATTCAGGAAGAGGCCTATAAGCTGGCGGAGGCATATTGGCCGGGGCCTTTGACCATGATCCTTAATAAGAAGGAACTGGTTCCAAAGGAGACAACGGGAGGCCTTTCCACGGTAGCGGTTCGTATGCCGAATCATCCTCTGGCTCTGGCTCTGATCCGGGCAGAGGGAGGCTTTATCGCAGCACCGTCTGCCAATACATCAGGAAGACCTTCTCCGACGAAGGCAGAGCATGTGGCAGAGGATCTGAACGGAAGGATTGAGATGATCCTAGATGGAGGAGATGTCGGGATCGGTCTGGAGTCTACGATTGTGGATTTTACAGATGAAATACCGACCATCCTAAGACCCGGTTATATCACCCCGGAGATGATTCGGGAGGTGATTGGCCAGGTGAAAATGGATCCGGCGCTTATGGTGGTAAGTGGGGAAAAAAAGCCAAAAGCACCGGGAATGAAATACCGTCATTATGCACCTAAGGCGAAGATGTATCTGGTCAAGGGTACGACGGAGGAAGTGACCCGAAAGATCGTATCTCTTGCGGAAGAAGAGAAAAAAGCAGGGAAAAAAGTAGGTATTCTCTGCACGAAGGAGAGCGAGAAGAGCTATCCTTTCGGGGAGATCAAGAGTCTTGGCAGCAGGGAAAAGGAAGAGGAGATCGCAGCGAATCTATTCGATGTCCTGCGGGAATTTGATCATATGGAGGTGGATGTGATCTATTCGGAATGGTTTGATGCGCCCGGGATCGGGCTTGCTGTGATGAACAGGATGCTGAAGGCAGCGGGACATCAGGTCATTTCGGCAGCTGAGGGGGAAGATAGATGATTGTTTATCAGAAGCTGATCTTTGTCAGCGATACAGATACCTGCCTGGCACCGATCGCGGCAGCGGCCTTTCATAACGGGCCGCTTCGGGATGAGATGGAGGTAGAAAGCCGGGGGCTGGTTGCCCTTTTTCCGGAACCGATCAATGAAAAAGCAGAAGCTGTCATGATCAATAAGGGAATCCCTAAATTCACCCATGCGGCAAAACAGTTGGCAGAAGAGGATTTTCAGAAGGGAACCCTGATCCTTGCGATGACCAAAAAACAGTATGTGGGCGTCGTTGATAAATTCGGAGACAGGGAGAATCTCTTTTCCCTGAGCAGCTATATTCAGGCAGAAAAGGATGTGCCGGATCCATACGGCAAATCCCTAAAGGAATATGCGGACTGTGTGGATGTCATACAGGACTACATGAAACGCTTGGAAGAAAAACTGGAAGCACTTGACTGGAAAGAGGTAGAGAATGAACTCTGGTAAGAGGACAGATTATATTACATGGGATGAATATTTCATGGGCGTAGCGGCACTTGCGGGAATGCGGTCGAAGGATCCGAATTCTCAGGTGGGAGCCTGCATTGTCAGTGAGGACAATAAGATCCTTTCAATCGGTTACAACGGCTTTCCGAGAGGCTGCAGTGATGAAGAATTTCCCTGGGCAAGGGAAGGAGACCCCCTGGAGAATAAGTATTTCTTCGTAACCCACAGCGAGCTGAATGCCATTTTAAATTATAAGGGCGGCAGCCTGGAAGGGGCAAAGATGTATGTAACGCTTTTCCCCTGTAATGAATGTGCAAAGGCGATCATCCAGTCCGGAATCAGGACCATTATCTATGATTCCGATAAATACGGAGATACCAAGCCCAATATCGCTTCCCGCAGAATGCTGGATGCGGCCGGGGTTCGCTACTATCAGTACACGCATTCGGACAGAGAGATTAAGATTAGATTATAAAGAGCCGTATCCGCTTCGAAAGAGGGCGAATACGGATTGAGGTAGGATATGACAGAACAGGAACATGTAGAAGAAACCATGCGGCAGATTCACCTTCTGCTGGCTCAGTCCCAGCAGATGAAGGGAATGGAAGGCCATATCATTGTTGACAGAGAGAGACTCTTTGAGCTCCTTGAGGAGATCAACCGCTGTATGTATTCCATGATGGACAGCTATGAGATCTCCAAGCAGGCGCATGCGACTGCGGTGAAGAGAACCCAGAGAAAATGTGAGCAGATGATCAAAAAATCCGAGAAGGCAGCAGATGATGTCTATGCAGCTTCTCTGATCTATATGGAGGATGCGATGAAGAATCTCTTCCGCAGAATCCAGGGCTTCCAGAAGGAGATGGACAAGGCGAGTCAGGCCTTTTCCCAGGAGATGGAAGGCAGACTGGATGCAGTAGAGGCCAATCACAAGGATCTGCACAGACAGCTGAAGGACATTATGGATGAGGAAACCTACCTGAAGGCAGTAGAACTTGCCCATAAGGAACTTGGCATAGAAGAAAAAGAAGAAGAGATCGAAGAGGTGAAGACACCCTACAGACCTTTGAAGAGACCGCGCAGATGGGGTGAGAAACCGGGAGAGAGTGCGAAACCGGTGGTTTCCGTTAAGGTGAATTCAGGATACGATGAAGAAAGCCTGATCACACCCAAAGAGGAAAAGAAGGCAGAAGAGCTGAAGGTTACCATCGATAAGGATGCGGTTTATTTTGTGCATAAGGAACTCGAGGCAGAGGAAGCAGCGAGAATAGAAGAGCAGGAAAAGGCCGAGGCGCAAAAGGCGCAGGAGGCAGAAAAAGCGGCAGCAGAAGAAAGCAGGGCTAGGGCAGACGCCAAGCCGGAAGAGGAAAAGAAGCCGGAGTAAAAAAAGGCTTTGTGATGGCAGTCAGAGTATACTTTCTTGCTTGTTTTCATATAGGGCAGAGGGTATAATTATTTAGATTAAGATAGAAAAATCAGGTACTAGGCGCACAGGAGGAATTACATGATTAAATTACATGATTCAGGAGCTTATCTTCTTGATGGCAGCAAGCTGATCCCGGACACAAAGGATGCCGGAGAAATCATCAAAAGCCTTACCGGAGAAGAAGTTTCCCGTCAGGAAGCAGAAAAAAACACAATTGCTTACAGCATTCTGAAAGCGCATAACACATCCGATAATATGGAGAAGCTGCAGATCAAGTTTGATACCCTGACTTCTCACGATATTACCTTTGTCGGAATCATCCAGACAGCCAGAGCATCAGGCCTGGAGAAGTTTCCGATTCCTTATGTTCTGACAAACTGCCACAACTCTCTTTGTGCGGTAGGCGGAACCATTAATGAAGATGATCATGTATTCGGACTGACCAGTGCTAAAAGATACGGCGGCGTTTATGTTCCGCCTCATCAGGCAGTCATTCACCAGTATGCCAGAGAGATGCTTGCGGGCGGCGGCAAGATGATCCTCGGATCGGATTCCCATACCAGATACGGCGCGCTTGGTACGATGGCTATGGGTGAAGGCGGACCGGAGCTGGTAAAACAGCTTCTGAGCAGAACCTACGATATTAACAGACCGGATGTGGTTTGTATCTATATGACCGGAGAACCGGTACCGGGTGTTGGTCCCCAGGACGTTGCACTGGCCATCATCGGTGCTGTTTTCGAAAAAGGCTATGTAAATAATAAAGTAATGGAATTCGTCGGACCGGGCGTATCCTCCCTGAGTGCGGATTTCCGTATCGGCATCGATGTCATGACAACGGAGACAACCTGCCTTTCTTCTATCTGGAGAACCGATGAGAAGATTCGTGAATTCTATGAGATCCACGGACGTGAGCAGGATTATAAGGAACTGAATCCGGGCAAGGTAGCGTATTACGACGGCCTGGTAGAGGTAGATCTTTCTAGCATCCGTCCTATGATCGCCATGCCCTTCCATCCGAGCAATACCTACGAGATCGAAGAGCTGAACCGTAATCTTCTGGATATTCTGGATGACTGCGAGAAGAGAGCAAAGGTCAGCCTGGGTGATGCGGTAGACTATTCCCTGAGAGATAAGGTAAGGGACGGACACTTCTATGTAGAACAGGGAATCATTGCAGGCTGTGCCGGCGGCGGATTTGAAAATATCTGTGCGGCAGCCGATATTTTACAGGGAAGAAGCATTGGCAGCAATGAATTTACTCTGAGCGTATATCCGGCATCTATGCCAATCTATATGGAATTGATCAAGAACGGTGCAGCAGCGAAGATCATGGAGACCGGTGCGGTTCTGAAGACAGCCTTCTGCGGTCCCTGCTTCGGTGCAGGTGATACACCGGCAAACGGTGAATTCTCCATCCGTCATTCCACCAGAAACTTTCCGAACAGAGAGGGATCCAAGCTGCAGAGCGGACAGATCGCATCGGTTGCTTTGATGGATGCCCGTTCCATTGCGGCAACCGCTGCAAACCAGGGTAAGCTGACACCGGCAACAGAGATCGATACCGCTTATTCCAATCCGAAGTATTTCTTCGATCAGAACATCTATAAGAACCGTGTATTCGATTCTCACGGCGTGGCAGATCCTACCGTAGAAGTGAAGTTCGGACCGAATATTAAGGATTGGCCAAGCATGCCGGCTTTGACAGAGAACCTTCTCTTAAAGGTTGTCAGCGAGATTCATGATCCGGTTACAACAACAGATGAGCTGATTCCTTCCGGAGAAACCTCATCCTATCGTTCCAATCCGCTTGGACTTGCGGAATTTACCCTTTCCCGTAAGGATCCGGCTTATGTCGGAAAGGCAAAAGAGGTACAGAAGGCAGAGAAGGCAAGAGAAGCAGGCGAGGATGTGACCGCTGCTTTCGCAGAGATTGCACCTGTTCTGGAAACCCTCAAGAAAGACTTCTCCATTACAGAAGAAAATACCGGCATCGGAAGTACCATCTTTGCAGTGAAGCCGGGCGACGGATCTGCCAGAGAGCAGGCAGCTTCCTGTCAGAAGGTGCTTGGCGGCTGGGCAAATATTGCCAATGAATATGCAACAAAGAGATATCGTTCTAATCTGATCAACTGGGGCATGATTCCCTTCCTGATTGAAGGGGAGGAGCTTCCTTTTGCAAAAGAAGACTACATTTTTGTTCCGGAGATCAGAAAAGCGATAGAAGATAAACTGACAGAAATCAAAGCATTCGTTGTTTCTGCGGGAGAAACAAAAGAAATTGAATTAAAACTGGGAGCACTTACCGATGATGAGAGAACCATCATCTTAAAGGGCTGTCTGATCAATTTCTACCGTGGATAACAGCAGGACTGAGGTGAGACGTGGACAGAGCGGAATACAGAGAGACAATTCGAAAGATCAAAGAACTGGAGGCAGAGGAGCGCTACAGTGAGGCTGCAAACATTATCAGCAGCGTAAACTGGAAAAAGGTAAAGAGCGCTTCTACCCTCTGCAATATGGGCAATATCATGAGCAAGGCCGGTCGTTACAAGGAAGGCAAGGATCTTCTTTTGATGGCTTACGATCATGCAACGGTCGGAAGATCCATCGTCTATGAACTGGTTGAGGTTGCCCTGCAGGAAGGAAATCTCGAAGAAGCGCAGGAATATTACGAGGAATATGCGGAGATCGCTCCCAAGGACAGCAAGAGATACCTTTTGCAGTATAAGATCGCAAAGGCAAGAAAGCGTCCGGAGAAGGAACTGATCCCGATTCTCGAAAAACTGAATGACAAAGAGTTTTCGGAAGAATGGTCTTATGAGCTGGCACTGCTTTATCACCAGGCAGGGGAAGTAGAAAAGTGCGTACAGATGTGCGATGATATCGTTCTTTACTTTGGAAACGGTGCCTATGTAGAGAAGGCATTGGAGTTAAAGCAGATCCATACTGTTCTGACCAGGGAGCAGGCGAAAAAGCAGGAAGAGATTCGGGCGAAATCCGGAAACTATGCTGCTTCCGCTGATAAAAATACGGCAGCAGGACATAGGGAAGAGGCTGCGCTTGCAGAAAACAGTGATAAGTATAATACAGTGAATCTGCAGGCAGAACTGGCAAAGGGCATGCAGCAGATCATGGATGCACCTGATTCCAAAACAGTTCAGTCCACGATGCGGTCAATCCAGAAAATGGTAAAGGATTCCCAGCTTCCGATCGAAGAGCCTACCGAGGAAAAGGATGAAGAGCTTTTCCGCGATATTGAAACAGAAAAAGAAATCGACGATGCTCTGAATATGAACTTCCATGAGATACTCAAGGAAGAAGAACCGGCCCAAAAGGAGGAGGCAGTTTCCTCTGATGATCAGGCAGATGGTCAGATGAGCATTGAAGAGGTTCTTGCCGAGTGGGAAAAGACAAGGGCGGCAGCAAAGGAAGCCCTGGACGAGGCAGAGAGCAGACGCTTAGAGTCTGCAAAGCAGAGGGCCCTGGTGCAGACAGAAAATCTGATGCAGCAGCTGCAGGAGCTGTTTAAGAAGCTTCCGGATCAGGAAGAAAAGAAGATGACAGATGAAACACTTGCCGCAAGTGCAAGTGAGATGATCGATACAGATCTGATCGCGGAAGCGGTGAGCGAGGAAGAGCCTGCCGCAGATGCGACGAGGAGAATTTCTCCGGATGAGGTCAAAAAAGCCTTGGCAGAAACGCAGGAAAGCCCGGAGGTGACTGTAGAAAATACAGCATCAGAAGAGCTGCAGGCAGAGGATCCGGTGGCTGAGATAGAAGAAGCTCCTGAGATCGAAGAGGTCGAAACGGAAGAGATTCCGGAAGAGGCAGAAGCTGTCTACGAAGAAGAATGCGTAGAAGACGAGGAAGGGGCCTTTGCAGAAGAAGACGAAGAAGAAATTCCGCTTCCTGAGATTAAGATTCCGGATGAAGTAAAGCTGACGGATGATGTAGAGGAAGAGACAGCGATCACCAAGCTGACAGAGGAGCAGAAGGAACAGTTCTCCTATTTTATGTCTGTTGCAGGAATGGAAAATCAGATCTGCAGCATTCTGGAAGGGGTAAGAAGCCGGAAAAAGGATCTGACCTCTAATAGCGGCAATATTATGATCACCGGAGAGAGACACTGCGGTAAGACACAGCTGGCAGCTGATCTGGTGAAGGTGATCCAGAAGGATTATCCGCATGAGTCTGCCCAGGTCGGAAGGATCAAGGCAGAATCCCTGAATCACAAATCCGTTCGGAAGATCATAGACAAGGTTTATGGCGGATATCTGATCGTTGAATCTGCAGGAGATCTTTCTGAGCAGAAGGCCAATGAGCTTGCAAGGGAGATGACCCAGGAGACCGGCGGCCTGCTGGTTATCATCGAAGATACCAGCAGAAGACTGAAGGAACTGCTCCTTAGAAGCGGAGCTCTTGCCGGTAAATTCACCGAGAAGATCCGTATTCCTCTCTTTACCAATGATGAGCTGGTAGAGTTCGGTAAATTATATGCCTATGAGAATGGATATGTGATCGATGAGATGGCAGTTCTTTCTCTTTATGAATGCATTGCATCGATTGCAAAGGCAAATCAGGCAACAACCTTGGAAGAGGTAAAGGATATTGTCGAGGATGCCATGGATAATGCAAAGCATGGACGTCTTTTCTCCAAGAAGGATGAGGACGGAAATATCATCCTGAGAGAAAAGGATTTTGATTATTAAAGTGTTGCAGATGGGAATGTTTTTTGCTCAGAGACAGTAAGAAATTCTGAGCAGATCAGAACTTCTTAAGGGGGCTTTTCGTCAAAATGCAATAAAGAAAAAATGCGAGAAAAGGGGCTGTTTTAGCCTCTTTTCTTATTTTTTGCCTTTCTTTGAGAGCGAAATTCTGTTTAAGTTACCAATGGATAGAAAAAGAAAAATGTGTTAGCTTGGTGGCAGAACAAAACAGGAGTCGTGTAAGTGCAGTATATTCAACATTGCATTCTGCTCTTTTTTCTGGCAGAGGCAGTTCGCCAGGATCGGAAGGGCAGGAGGATCAGTAACCGGCTGATTCTCACAGGCACAGGCTGTGGCATCCTGCTCCGTATTCTAGCGGAGGGCTTTGGCCAGGCAGGAGTGATCGCAGCAGATCTTTTCTTACCGGTTGGTCTATTATTTATTCTTTATCTGTTCCGTGTTCTTGGAGCAGGAGATCTCAAATTATTTTCAATGATCAGTAGTTTTATAGGGATGAAGGAGTGTTTCTTTGTCATTTACTATGCCTTTCTTGCAGGTGCTTTGCTGGGTCTGATCGCCATTCTGAAGAGAAGAAAGTGGGGACTGACAAAGGCAGGCTTTGCGGCAGAAATACTTCTGGCCTATTGTATTCGAATGCTTTTCTCTTAAGGATCACAGAGGGGAGTGATGAGGAAGATGAGAATTGCGATTTATGATCGGGAAGAACTTTATGCACAAAGACTGGTGAAATTCATGATGTTCCGGGAGGACTGGGACTTTGCGGCAGCCTTTACGGAGAAGAGCCTTCTTCTGGAGCATTGCCGGAAGGAGAAACCGGATCTTTTGCTGGTGGAAGAAGGTCTTTGGGAAGAAGAACTTTTGCAGCTGGCAGATAAGGTGATTCTCCTTAGTGAGAAGGAGGAAGCAGAAGAAGGGGAAGAAAAGGAAGCGGCCAGGATCTGCCGTTATCAGGCGGCGGACGAGCTGCTGAAGGAGATTCATTATCTTTGCGGGGAGCAGGGAAGAGGACAAAAGGCCGGGAGAGGAGAGGCAGAGCTTTACTGTGTCTATTCCCCCTCCGGTCATCCCAGACAGAGCCTCTTTGCCTGGAATCTGGCCAGGGTACTTGGCGGAGAAGAGGTGCTTTACGTGAATCTTCAGGAAAACAGCGGCTTTGAGGAGCTCTTTGGCAGAGCCTACCAAAGAAATTTGTCAGATTTGCTTTATTTGAAGCAGAATCGGAAGGCAAATTTTGCGGAATTGGTAAAGTCGGTTGTTTGCGAAGAGGATGGCTTGCAGTATCTGCCGCCTATGCAGAACAGTGAAGATGTCTTTCTTCTGGGCGCAAAGGAATGGGAGGATTTCTTTGATCAGCTGAGAAGGGAGTGCGGCTATCGAGCCTTGGTTTTGGATACCGGAGTGATTTTTCCGGGCTTTTGGCAGCTGCTGCAAAAGGCATCCTGTCTCTATGAGCCGCTCTTACCCTTTGAATATGCAAAGATCCGGCAGAGGGAATTCGACCGCCTTCTGGAATGGAAATATCCCCAACTTAACAGGAGAGTCAGAAAGGTACAGCTTCCGGCAGAGAGGGAAGAGCTGCGGGAGCATAGCTCTTTCAGCCGGCTGGAGATGCAGGATTTTGTCAGGAGACTCTTGGAAAAGGAGGTAGGAGAGCTTGGAACTGTTTCAGCTGAAGCAGAGAATCCGGGAGGAGATTCTGGAAGAAGCAGGGTTATCTCATGAGCGGGAAGATGAGGAAGTCAGAAGGCAGATCGATGATAAGGTGATCACCTATGGGAGGCAGTATGGCCTGGATCTTTTGGAAAAGGAGAAGCTGGGCAAGGAGATTTTTGATGAATTAAGGCGCTTGGATCTATTGCAGGATCTGATCGATGATCCCACGATTTCGGAGATCATGGTGAACGGACCGGAGCAGATCTTTATCGAACAGGAGGGAAAGGTCAAAAAACTCCCGCTTCGCTTCCGGGACAGGCAGAAGCTGACGGATGTCATCCAGCAGATTGTTTCCAGGAGTAATCGCATGGTAAATGAATCCACGCCGATCGCGGACACCAGGCTGGAGAATGGATCCCGTGTGAATATTGTTCTGCCGCCGGTTGCGATAAACGGGCCGATCCTCACGATCAGGCGCTTTCCGGATCATCCCTTTACCATGGAGGATTTATTGGAGAGGGGCACGCTTTCGGAGGAGGTGGCCGACTTTCTGGAAAAAATGGTGGTATGCAGGGAAAATATTTTCGTAAGCGGAGGAACGAGCAGCGGAAAAACGACCTTTTTAAATGTATTGGCAGATTTTATTCCGGCCCAGGAAAGGATCATTACCATAGAGGATTCGGCAGAACTGAATCTGAAGAAGATTACAAATCTGGTAAGACTGGAGGCCAGAATGCCGAATGTAGAAGGGAAAAATGCGATCTCCATAAGGGAACTGATCCGGACAGCCCTTCGCATGAGACCGGACCGGATCATCGTAGGAGAGGTAAGATCCGGGGAAGCCATGGACATGATCAGTGCCATGAATTCGGGACATGACGGATCCTTGAGCACGGGGCATGCGAACTCCTGCGAGGATATGCTGAAAAGGCTGGAAGTTATGTTCCTAATGGCGGCAGACATGCCGGTAGATGCGATCAGAGGACAGATCGCAGCTGGGATTGAGCTGATGGTGCATTTGCAGAGAAGAGCAGACGGAAAGAGAAAGCTGGTAGCCATAGAAGAATTGGTGGGTTATGAGGAAGGTGTTTTTCGCCTGAATCCGATTTATCGATACAGAAGACTGGAAAAGGGAAATGAGGAAATTTGGGAAAAAGTCGGAGACCTCAGCCGAAGACAGAAGCTGCAGGATTTCTGAACCGGACAGAAAAGAGAAAGCCCTCTTTTTGCTGGAGGCTCTTTTCATAATCCTTCTTTTGGGAGAACTCTTTTTTGCTTCCCTCTATGCGGTAATCGCTCTTTTGCCTTTGGGATTTCTTTTTTACAGAAAAACGAAAGAAGACTGGAAGAGAAAAAGGAAGGAAAAAAGAAAAGAGGAATATCGGGAGGTTTTGCTGGGGATCAGTTCTGCTTTGGCTGCGGGCTATTCCATGGAAAATGCCTGGAAGAATACGGCAAGAGAATACGAGAGGAATGCAGCGGTATCAAAGGAGATGCTGGAGGAGTTGGAACGGATCCGAAAGAAGCTGGAGATGAATGAAGGACTGGCAAAGGTGCTGGGAGAATTTTCGGAACGAATTGATCTGGAAGAGGCGAAGAACTTCTGCGATATTTTTCGCTTTGTAAATTACAGCGGCGGAAATATGAACCGTATTATCCATACGACGATCTCGAGAATAGAAGACAAGATAGAAGTGGAGCGGGAGATTCTGTCGGTAACGGCGGCGAGAAGGATGGAGGCAAGGATCATGAATCTGATTCCTTTGGGGATTCTCGCTTATCTTCGGCTGGCGTCTCCGGGCTATCTGGATCCTTTGTATCACAATCCGGCGGGGGTGCTCCTCATGGGAATCTGTCTGCTGGTATATATAGGAGCCTATTCTTTGGCAGAAAGGATGAGCGTCATTGAAGTCTAAGGCCGGGGGAAAGAAAAAGGAAAAAGAGAGAAGCGAAAAAAAGAGAAAAGAAAGAAAAAGTTTGGCCGAGAAAATCTATGAGAGCCGGATCGGCAGACTTTTCAAAAAGGATCAGACGCTTGGAAAGAGCCTGCGAGCCCTATCACCAAAGAAAAAGGCGGAGGAGCTGGAAAAGGCTTATTGGATCAGGCAGATCCGGATCTTCCTTTCTCTGGTAGCCGGGATCGGGATCCTGCTACTTGTGGTCGGCGTTTACAGCGCGGGGAATAAGGGAGAAATTACTTCCTTAAGAAGAAGGGCAGCAGGAGAGGGAAATTATACAGAGGAAATGCAGGTAGAAGAAGAGGGCGGCGAGAAGGAGACGCTTTCGGTAGAGGTTTTGGAGAAAAAGCTGACAGAGGAAGAGACCTATGCCCTCTTTGAGAAAAGCGGAGAGGAATTGGAAGAAGCTTTTTTGGGAGAAAATGCCTCCGCAGACCGGATCGAATATCCTCTTTCCCTGCCAAAGACGGCAGCAGACGGCCTGATCAGTGTGGAATGGTCATTTGATAATTATCAGGTCCTGAATCCGGACGGAAGCATTCGGGCAGAGAAGACAAGTGAATCCGGAACGCAGGTCGAGGTAAGGGCGAAGATGACCTATCGGGAGCAGGAGGCAGAGAGGATTTTTACCATTATGGTGTATCCGCCCCATCTCAGTGAGAAAGAAGCTTTTGCAGAAGATCTAAGGACGGCCTTAGAAGGCGCGGAGGAGAAAAGCAGTGAAGAAGATCTAAGAGAACTTCCGACAGAAGCAAATGGAAGAAGGCTGACCTGGTTTAAAGGAGAGGAGCATCTTTGGCTTAAGATTTTACTCTTTGGGGTTATTATTCTTTTTACTTTTTTATATGAAGAAAGGCAAAAAGTGAAAAGGGGATTGGAAGAGAGGGAAAAACAGCTGAAGATGGATTATGCGCAGATCGTGAATCAGATCGCCATTCTGACAGGAGCCGGTATGCCGGTATTCAGAGCCTGGGAGAGGATTGTGAAGGAGTATGAAAGGAAAGAGGGGGAGAGACGATATGCTTATGAAGAAATGCAGCTTGCCTATAACAGGATCAGAGAAGGAGAAAGCGAGATCAGTGCCTATGAGAAGTTCGGAGAAAACTGTGGCCTGAGAGAGTACCGGAGATTAGCCCTTTTGCTGAATCGCAATATTAAGCTGGGTGCAGCCGGTATGGGCGCTTTATTGGAGCGCGAGGCAGCAGAATCCTTTGAGGAAAGAAAAGCCCTGGCAAGGGCACGCGGAGAGGAGGCGGGAACCAAACTGCTTTTGCCGATGATGATCTATTTAATGGTGGTGGTTCTTATTGTTGTGCTTCCGGGATTTATTTCATTTGCCGGTATATAAAATGCAGAAAGGAGGAACCGTACAGGAATGCTGTGTACGGGAAAGGCTATGACAAATGTAATGTGGAAAATGTTGGAAACCGTAAAAAGATTTCAGAGAGAAGAGGATGGCGTTGCTGTGTTAGAGATTATTCTGATCATTGTTGTTCTGATCGGGCTGGTTCTGATTTTTAAATCCCAGCTGACCTCCCTGGTCAATAATATTTTTCAGACGATCACCTCACAAAGCGGGCAGGTCTGATGAAAAAAGGATCCCTGACCCTGTATTTTAGCCTGATTCTGCTGCTCCTGCTCTCCCTTTTATTTACCATTTTGGAATCCTCCAGGGCAGCATGCCTGAGGGCTGACTCGATGAGGATGAGCGAGGCGGCAGCAGAGTCGGCCTTTGCGGAATACAGCAGACCTCTTCTGGAAAAATATGACCTTCTTATGCTGGATTATGGGTATGGAAAGGGAGATAGCTCCAAAGAAAATGCGGAAAAAAGAATGAATTATTATCTCTATCAAAATGCGGAAAAGGAGAGCGGCCTTCTCGGAAAGAGGCTGGACATGCTGAATCTGAGAGCCCAGACGGCCAACCTGGAAAGCTATCGTCTGGCGACGGATGAGCAGGGAGATGCTTTTTATGAGCAGGCCTGTGAATACATGCAGGAAGAGATCCTGCTTGATATCGGAAAGGAGGTGTTTTCTTTTTTGACTTCGCAGGAGGCACCTGAGGAACAGGCGGAAGCATCCGAGGAGGCCTGGGAGGAAGCAAAATCAGCCAGTGAGGCGCTAGGCAGTCCGGATTCTTACGGAGAAGAGCCGAGTATCGAGTTTACGGAAGAAGAACTCAGCAAGGCAGAGAGTGTAACGGAAGAAGAAAAGGGGCTGCTTGGCCGAATTTCAGAAATGAAGGAAAAGGGACTCTTGTCTCTCCTGCTGGGAGAAGAGGGAGATGTATCGGATGCAGTCCTTACAGAGGGAAATCTTTTGAGCGAAAGAGCTCTTGAAAAAGGTAACTGGGAAGAAAGTGAAAATGAAAAGGGAAGCAGGGTTCTATTTCAATGCTATATCGAGGATAAGTTTACCGATTTTCGGTCGGAGACAGAAGAAGAGCATGCTTTGCAGTATGAAAAGGAATATCTTTATGCCGGAAAGACATCGGATCGGGAGAACCTGGAAGCGACCTTGGCGAGCTTGTTGGCAATCAGAGAAGCGGCAAATTTGGCCAGTCTTTTGGCTGATGCACAGAAGATGGAAGAGGCCAGAATTTTAGCCCTGGCGATAGCCGGAGTGCTTGTCGTGCCGGGCATCTTTGCTGCAATTGAAGGAGGAATCTTGCTGGCCTGGGCCTTTCTGGACAGCCTGGCGGATCTACAGAAACTGCTGGCGGGAGAGAAGGTCTCGGCTTTTGAACTGGAAGGAGAAAGCTATGGGGAGCTGGATTATGGCCAGTATCTGCAACTCCTTCTTCTGACCAGGAGTAGGCAAAGCCTTGTGGAGAGGAGTATGAATCTGATAGAGCTGAATATCAGAGAAGTAGAAGGATATGAGGGCTTTCAGTTTGACCATTGTATCACTGAGGCGAAGTGGAATGTCAGCTGGGAAGCATCCTCTCTTTTCCTACCCCTCTTTCCGACAGAGAGCTTTTCGGGAAATCAATACAGTTTCCTGGCAGAGGGGGACTTCTCCTATAGCTGTAAGTAGGGATATATGAAGCGTAGTGGAAAGCAGAGCCATTAAAGTCCGAACTGCGTTCGGGGGCTCTGCCTAGGTGCTAAGGGATCCTCCCACTTACGTGGGTCCCTCCTTAGCGTAGAGGAAAGCAGAGCCATTAAAGTCCGAACTGCGTTCGGGGCTCTGCCTGGGTGCTAAGGGATCTTCCCACTTACGTGGGTCCCTCCTTAGCACATTGGGGGTGTAGGAAGATGACTTTCGTTTGGAAAAAAGAAACCAATCTAATTAGAAGGAAAAACAAATCTTATCAATCTGCTCGTGAAAGAAAAGAGCAGAGTCCTTTCTTTATGAATCATTACAACATCTTATCTATCTCTCTCACCATAAAACCAGATGCAAATGACATGAATATCAAATCTGAACGAAAGTCATCTTCCTGCGCCTCCGGCTCACTTACGGTAGAAGCAGCCTTTGTTTTTCCGATCCTGCTCTTTTTCCTTTTGACTATTCTCTATCTTTTTCAGCTGCAGCGCCTTCAGTTGGAGGTAAGAGAAGCTCTATATGATGCAGCACAGAATATAGCAGCTTCCTCTTATGCGATGGAGGCGGTAAATGAGAAAACAGGAGTGGAGCTTGCAGATTTGCTGGAAGGCGGGACAGGTGAGCTCACCTTGCAGAATGAGATAAAGGATCCTTCTCTTTTAATGCTGATTACCGGAGGAAGAGCAGGCATTCTTTGCAGCAATGAGAGTGATGATAATGAAGTGATCTTAAAAGCAAATCTTTTTCTGCGGCTTCCTAATCTTATTTTTGGAAAGAGAAGCTTCCTGCTGCAGGAGAAGGTGTGTGTAAAAAAGTGGACCGGCTATGACCCGAACAGCGGAGACAAGGGAGACATGGTCTATGTCACGCAATACGGAGAGGTCTATCATACCGACCGGGACTGCAGCTATCTGAACCCTTCGATCCATGTTGTGACAAGGGAAGAACTGACGACAAAAAGAAGTGAAGATGGAGGCATCTATAAAAAATGTCCTCTGTGCGGGAAGAAAGCCGGAGCAGTCTGCTACATTACAGATTACGGGGAGGTTTATCATTCTTCTTTGTCCTGCAGCGGCTTGAAGAGAACTGTGTATTGCCTTCCGGAGGATCAGGCAGAGAAGAAGGCTTGTTCAAAATGTGGAGGGGATCACAGCGAATGATAAGGAAAATACTAGTGCTGGCACTTCTTTCCTTATGTGCGGCAGAAGACCTTCGTAAGATGGAGATTTATATGCCTCCGGTCTATCTCGGGCTTGCGATCGGATTGGGCATGGCAGTCATGGGAGAGTCGGAGAACTTTCTCTGGCTTTTAGCCGGAAGCATTCCGGGAGGACTATTACTGCTTTTGTCCTGGTTTAGCAAAGAAGCGATCGGGCAGGCGGATGCGATCCTCTTTCTTGTGTTAGGCCTTTTTATGGGGCTGGGAGAAGTGCTTCTGCTGCTTATGCTTTCTTTGCTGCTGGCGGCTCTGATCGGTCTGCTGCTCTGGATCAGAAGGAAAAGTATGAGAATGGCTTTTCCCTTTGTACCCTGTATTCTATTGGCTTATGTACTGATGCTGGCTGGAGAGATGATTGCATAAAGGCAGAAAGTACGATAAGGGAAGAAAAGGGAGAAAAAAGAGAGCGAGGAAAGAGAAAACAGAAAAAATGGAAAAGGAAAGAATATAGGGAAAGAAATAGGAAAGATATAAAAGATATAAAAGAGGAAAAGAGGGGGAAAGGAAGGGGCTTATGTGGAAAAAGGCGAGTATGACAGTAGAGGCAGCGATTCTTCTTCCTTTGGCGATCGTGCTCCTGCTTTTTGGCGTAACGGCGGCCTTGTACTTACATGATATAAATGTTTCACTGGCACATATGCAGGAGATTACATCCTATGGCAGGATGCTGGTCTGGCAGCAGGAAGAAGGAAAAATAAGGGAAAAGGCGGAAGAGATAGAAGAGAAGGGAAAGCTGGGCGCCTTAAGTGGAGAGCTGAATCTGGAAATTTCCGGAAACAGCATCACGGCATCCGAAGAGAATCGGCTCAGAATCCTCTTTCAATCCTGGTTTTCTGCACTTGGCTGGGAGCAGTTTCCGGCAGTACAGGCAGCCGACCGGGAGAAGGTTTTGAATCCGATGAAAATCATACGAAGGTGCAGACTTGTGGAGAGTATAGGAGAGTAGATATGGAATATGCTTATCAAAGAGGAGAAGAGGGGAGTTTTTTGATCTTTGAGATGGATCAGATGAGAGAAGAAAGCTTTGAGGACAGAATGCTGGCTAAGGCAAAGCTGAACAAATTCCTGAAGAAATCTGTAATCGAATATGATGGCAGTTTTCGGATTCGCTACGAGATAAGCGGGATGCAGAGCGTAGAAAAGTTTTATGAAGAGAGGGCGATCGGCAGGGAGGCTCTTTTTCAGCTTTTATGGGAAATAGAGAGAGCAAAAAAGGAATGCCATCGTTTCCTTTTGTCAGAAAGCCATTTTTTCTTCCGGCCGGCGCTCGCCTATTTAAATTTTAAAAATGACAGCTGTAAATTCGTATATCTTTCAGAGAAGGAGACAGACTTCTCGGAGGAGATGATGGAAATGGCGGAATTTATCCTGGAAAAGCTGGACCATCAGGACGAAGAGGCGGTTGAGATAGCCTACGAGCTCTACGAAAGAGCAGGAGAGGAAAATTTTGTCTTGCGACAATTTCTCGAGGAGAAGGAAAAAAGGGGAATCAAGGAAAGAAATGGAGAAAATGTCTGCGAAGAAGGGGAAGTAAGCCGGGAGATTTATACAAATGGGGAAAGAAGCAGAGGAGCTTATACAGATAAAGAAAGAATTGGGGAAGTTTATACAAACGGAGAAGCAGAGTGGGATGAAAGATCCGGTGAAGTAATAAAGAAAATGCAGTTTCCGGAATTAGAAGAAGAAAGAGAAGAGGAAAGAGAGGAGGAAGAGGAGGGGATCCTCAAAGCATTCTTCAGACGCTTTGCCGGAAGAAAAGAAATAAAGACAGTGGCAGAAGAAAAAGCAAAGAGAGAAAAGACAAATTATACAGAAGAGGCAGGCAAGGACGAGCCTTCTTATATGGAAGATACGGTATGGCTGGATCAGCTGCCGCAGAGAGAAGAAGAAAGAGAAGAACCTGTCCTTGGAGAACTTTTGCCTTTGGGAGAAGAGGGGGAGAGGCTTCCTTTAAATAAGGATTTTATCCTGATTGGCAAAGCAGAGGGATATGTAGACGGATTGATCAGGAATGAAACAGTGAGCAGAATCCATGCGGAGATCCTGAGGGAAAAGGACAGCTATTATATTGAAGACTGTAATTCCAAAAATGGGACGCGTATAGATGGAGAAATGCTGCAGCCAAATGAAAGAAGAAAGCTGGAGAAGGGAATGCGGATCGCTTTTGGCCAGAGCCTTTTCCTCTTTCGTTGACTTGTATGGGGTGGAATGCTAAAGTAGGTTACATTCAAAGGAGCGAATAAATGAGCGATTTCACCTATTACAATGATCATAACCAAAAAGAAGAACTTGTTTCTGCAAAGATGACAGTGACAAAGATGCTGGTTGCTGTAAATGTTTTTGTCTTCTGCTATTTAATGGTGGCGGGAGATCCCGGGGATGCTGCTTTCATGATGAAACATGGGGCGCTTTTTGTATCGGCTATTTTGCAGGGAGGGGAGTATTATCGGCTTATCTGCCCGATCTTTTTGCATTTTTCTGCGGCTCATCTTTTCAATAACATGCTGCTGCTGTTTTTTATGGGGGATGTTCTGGAAAGAGAGTTCGGCAAAATAAAATTTTTGATCTTTTATTTACTGACGGGAATCTGTGGAAATCTCCTATCTGTTTTTGCAGAAAGCATGAGCGGAGACTACGCCGTATCGGCGGGGGCATCTGGCGCTGTCTTTGGCGTTCTGGGCGGTCTGCTCTATTTGGTCCTGAAAAATCATGGCAGTTTATATTACATGACCTGGCGAAGAATGATCTTCTTTATCGGCTATAGTCTTTTTGCAGGCTATACCTCCGGAGGAATCAATAATGCCGCGCATGTAGGTGGCCTGTTGAGTGGATTCGTTTTGGCAATCCTTTTCTCCTTTGGCGGAAAAAGTCAAAAGGCAGAGGACAAATTTAAAATCTCCGCCTCCTAAAGTTTCTTCGAAGGCGGAGATCCGAGAGGAGCGTTTTCATGGATATCTAGAGAGCGCTTTGCCGGGGATGAATTGATTTTCAAATCTAAAATGCATATACTCATATATATTAAGGAAGCTTCTTGAGAAAGTTTCAGGAAAGCCCTTTCTTAGTGAGACAGAAGAATGAGATAGGAAAATAAGACAGGAGAAGCGAAAATGAAAAGAGACGATTGTATTTTCTGTAAGCTGGCAAATGGTGATATTCCGACGAACACCTTATATGAGGATGAGAAATTCAGAGTGATATTGGATGCAAGTCCGGCCGTGAAAGGACACTGCCTGGTTCTGCCGAAGGAGCATTTTGCAAATATCTATGAGATTGACGAAGAGACAGCCGGTAAGGCAGCGGGTGTAGCCAAGAAAATGGCAAAGAAGATCAGTGACACCCTTCATTGTGATGGACTGAACATTCTGCAGAATAATGGAGAGGCAGCAGGACAGACTGTTTTCCATTATCATGTACATCTGATTCCGCGTTATAAGGGCGACGAGGAGGAAATCAAACTGACATGGAAGCAGAATACTTTTTCGGATGAAGAAATGCAGAAAGTAAAAGATCAGCTGGCTCTGTAAAGAGCAGCTGATCTCTAAAAGGTGCTTGCATCAGGATTTGGATGGGGAAGCCGTTTCTTCAATCAGAGAGACGATTGTATGAATGGCGTCCGGCGTCGGAGACTGGGCGAGTGCCTTTTTATATTCTTCCTTATGAGAAGAAACATAGGTCACTGTATCGATCAGTGTCTCGGGACTGAGGTCTTCCTCTTTTAAAACATAGCTATATCCGCTCTTTTCAAAGGAAGCGGCATTCAAAATCTGGTCTCCACGGCTGGCGGCTGCAGAGAGCGGAATCAAAATATTCGGTACCTGCAGGGCGAGAAGCTCGCAAATAGAATTTGCACCGGCACGGGAAATGACCAGGTCGGCTGCGGCAAACAAATCTTTCAGATCCTCTTTTACATATTCAAACTGAACATAACCCGGCTTTTCAAGAAGAGACTTATCCAGCATGCCTTTTCCGCAAAGATGAATGATCTGATACTCCGGAAGAAAACGGTCCAGACTCTTTCGCAGGGTTTCGTTAATTATACGGGCGCCTGTGCTTCCGCCGATGATCATCAGAACAGGCTTTTCTTCTGTAAAGCCACAGAGCGAAAGCCCTTTTTCTTTACTACCCTCTAAAAGTTCGCGGCGAATCGGTGAGCCGCTCAATACCGCCTTTCCCTCCGGAAGATATTTTTGCGTTTCCGGGAAAGTACAGCAAACCTTTGTCGCAGAAGGAATAGCAAGCTTATTTGCTAAGCCCGGAGTCATATCGGACTCATGAATAATGGTCGGGATCTTCTTCCTTCCGGCAGCAAGAACAACGGGAACTGAAACAAATCCACCTTTCGAAAAAACAATATCCGGCTTTAGCTTTCTAAGAAGAGAAGCGGCCTGAAAATATCCCTTTACTACCCGGAAGGGGTCGGAAAAATTCTTGATATCAAAATAACGGCGCAGCTTCCCGGAAGAGATGCCGTAATAAGGAATGCCTTCGGCTTCGATCAGGGATTTTTCAATCCCGTTATAGGAACCGATATAGACGATGTCATAACCGAGTTCTTTTAAAGAAGGCATAAGAGCAATATTGGGTGTTACATGTCCGGCTGTACCACCACCGGTCATCAAAATTCTTTTCATTATGTTTACCTCAACAATAATCTGATTAATAAATTCATACTACAATGTTTCGAATAATTGTCAAGCAAGGGAAGAAAGCTTTCCTATTATAATAGCTGCTGTATATGCAGAAAATGAGAATCAGGCAGGAGAAAGCACAAGATATGGAGAAGATTGGCAGTCGAAAGGAAAGTTAGCTGGCTATAAAATGTTGCAAACGGGTTACATAAGTAAGATTACATAAAATGGCTATAAATTCGGAACAAAGTGGAGGGATTTTTGGGAATTAGCCCAATAGAACAGAAAGAATATTGAACTAAAAATGGGATGCGGCAAATTCAGACTCGAAAATTTGACAAGAAAATCGATGTATGTTAAGATGCTAGCGTAATAAATCCGTAACAAACGTAAAAAGTAGAAACGAAAGACAGTCGAGAAAAGTCGACCAACGCTATTGGAGGTTATCGAATGAGATTAAACAGAAAGGCAATCGGAGGCGCAGCACTTACAGCTTCTATGGTCGTAATGAGCGCTTCTACTGCATTTGCAGGTATCAATGTAAATGCGGGTGTCAGCTCTGTATTGCACAACATCGTTGAGGAGCGTGTTACAGCTGCTCCGATACAGGATGCTTCATCAGGAGACAACGATTCATCAGCTGATGAGTGGTCAACTAAGGTTCTTGCGAACGTGGAAGGTTCCAGCAACGTAAATGTTCGTGAAGCCGCTGATGTAGATTCAGAAACTGTTGGTAAGCTTCGTGCAGGTGATGCAGCAGAGATCCTTGAACAGGGAGATGAGTGGACCTTGATTACATCCGGTAATGTAACCGGATATGTAAGAAATGACTACTTACTCTATGGAGATGATGCAAAGGCTGCGGCAGAAGAACGCGGTACAGTAAAGGTAACGGTTGCCACAACAACACTTAAAGTGAGAGAGGATGCGGCTGAGGATGCTAAGATCGCAGGCCTTGCAGCAGAAGGTGATGAGTTCACCGAGGCGAAGGGTGCAGAGGAAGCAGATGGATGGATCGCCGTAAACTACAATGATGCGAGTGATGATGTTGCATATGTTTCCACAGATTATGTAACAACAGAGCTTGTTCTCGGACAGGCAATCACAGTGGAAGAAGAGCAGGCGATTGCAGCAGCAAAAGAAGAAGCTGCAAAGGCCAAAGAAGAAGCTGCTAAGAAGGCAGCTGAGGAGAAGGCTTCTTCCGAAAGCAAGCAGGAAGCAGCTGCAAGCACACAGAGTAGCACTTCAACAACGACAACAGAAAACAAAGCTACACAGTCATCAAGCACACAGAGTACTGCTGATGTAAAGGCACAGGAAACAGCCAGCGTAACAACCCAGGTTGTTGCAGCAGCAAGCGGTACATCAACAACAACGACACAGACACAGACAGCTGCAGCAAGTGAGCAGACAAGTACATCTGCTGGCGAGAGCGCAAGCACAGCTGCAAGTGAGAGCACAGATTCAAGCAGTGATACAAGCTCTGCAAGTACAGATACTTCAAGCGAGAGCACAAGCTCAAGTACAAGCAGCAGCTCTTCAGCAGTATATGCATCCGGTGGAAGCACACTGACAAAGACAGCAGGTGTCTTCTATGGACCGTGCGGAAAGGAAACCTATTATAACCTGGATATGTCAGGTATCGTTTCCAGAATGAAGTCACTTGGTTACAGCGGAGAATATGCAGTAAGATCTGACGGAGTAAAGACCTTCGGCGGCTATGTAATGGTTGCAGCAGATCTGAGCGTATATCCGAGAGGCACACTGGTATCCACCAGCCTCGGAACCGGTATTGTTTGTGATACAGGCGGATTTGTTTACAATGGCAGTGGCGTAGTATTTGATATTGCGACTAACTGGTAAAAGATTACGGATAAAAGAGCCGGCACCAAAAGGTGCCGGCTCTTTCACTATGGATGGCTATGTCATACAAAAAATGTATTGTACTGCGGCATATCTCACACCTGCAGTACGAGAGTTGATTTCTATAAGAGCATATTTCAATCCTGAGCAGAATATTTCGTCCTTTATGCCTGAAATTAGCTATCAATACATTTTGCTCGATAACCCACATACTTCCTTGCTTGTAAAAGGGAAGTATGGTAAGGTTGAGCTGTATGAGTTGAAGGAAAAGCAAGAGGAGAGAAAGGAGAGGCTGTGCCTATGGAGATTGCAGAGTTAGCCTTATGGTGGCAGGCACATGGCATATTCAGCTGGCTGATTCTCTTTGTCGTATTTTTGATCGTTGAGCTCATGACCATGGGCCTTACAACGATCTGGTTTGCAGGAGGCTGCATGATTGCTTTTCTGGCGGGACTTTTGGGAGCACCCTTGTTTATGCAGGTGATCCTGTTCTTCGCGGCATCTATTTTGTTGCTGGCCTTGACCAAACCGCTTGTAACGAACTATTTCAATAAGAATCGCGTGAAGACGAATGTAGATTCGCTCATAGGAAAAAACGCCATTGTGCAGGAAGAGATCAATAACCTCGAGGCCAAAGGCCTGGCCACGGTAGATGGGCAGGAATGGACGGCCAGGGCAGAGAGAGAAGAAGATATTCTGCCGGCCGGAACGAAGGTGGAGATTTTAGCGATCAAGGGAGTAAAGCTGATCGTCAGAGAAGCTGATGCAGCAGATGCGCCCGGAGAGATAAAGCCGGACAAGGAGAGTCGGAATTCCTAAGAGCAGGAGGAAAAGAAATGGTAGTTTTATTGATCATAGTGATCTTACTGCTGATTATTGTAGTAAGATGCATCCGTATAGTGCCTCAGGCACATGCTTTTGTCGTAGAGAGACTTGGCGGCTATCAGGCTACCTGGGATGTGGGACTCCATATCAAGATTCCCTTTATTGACCGGGTTGCAAAGAATGTGCTTTTGAAAGAGCAGGTTGCTGATTTTGCACCGCAGCCGGTTATTACAAAGGACAATGTTACCATGCGGATCGATACGGTCGTATTCTTCCAGATTACAGACCCGAAGCTCTATGCATACGGTGTGGAGAATCCCCTGAATGCGATTGAGAATCTTTCTGCAACAACCCTTCGAAATATCATCGGTGATCTGGAGCTGGATGAAACGCTTACCTCCAGAGAGATCATTAACAGCAAGATGAGATCCATTCTTGATGTTGCAACCGATCCCTGGGGTATCAAGGTAAACAGGGTAGAGCTGAAGAATATCATTCCGCCACAGGAAATTCAGGACTCCATGGAACGCCAGATGAAGGCGGAACGTGAGAGACGTGAAGCCGTAACAAGGGCGGAAGGTGAGAAGAAGGCAACCATCCTGGTGGCAGAAGGTAAGAAGGAATCCGCAATTCTTGATGCGGAAGCAGAAAAGCAGGCAGCGATCCTTCGGGCCGAAGCAAAGAAGGAAGCCATGATCAAGGAAGCGGAAGGACAGGCAGAGGCCATCCTGAAGGTACAGGAAGCCAATGCCCAGGGTATCCGTTACCTGAACGAGGCAATGCCGACAGGAGAGGTTCTGAAGCTGAAGAGTCTGGAGGCCTTTACCAAGGCTGCAGACGGAAAGGCTACAAAGCTGATCATTCCCTCTGATATTCAGAATCTTGCCGGACTGGCTGCATCCCTGACGGAAACCATAGCCACCGTAAAGGAAGAAAAAAAAGAAAAAGAAGAGGCATAAGAGAAAAGACTTGGAAAGTGCTTATCCCGCCCGGAAAAAAACGGGCGGGATATAATATTTTGTGTGAGTAATGAGAGCAATGAGAAAGGTAAGAGAAATGGATTTAAAAGGACGCGATTTTCTGACACTGAAAGACTATACACCGGATGAGATCCGCTATCTGATCGATCTGGCGGCTGACTACAAACAAAAGAAAAAGGACGGCATTCCGGTGGATACCCTGCGTGGCAAAAATGTGGCTTTGATCTTTGAAAAGACCAGCACAAGAACAAGATGTGCTTTTGAGATCGGTGCGCATGATCTGGGAATGGGAACAACCTACCTCGATCCGAGCGGATCCCAGATCGGAAAGAAGGAAAGCATTGCAGATACTGCCCGTGTTTTGGCAGGAATGTTTGACGGAATCGAATACCGCGGATATGGTCAGGAGATCGTAGAAGCTTTGGCAAAATATTCTAAAGTGCCGGTATGGAACGGTCTCACCAATGAATATCATCCGACACAGATCCTGGCCGATATGCTTACCATCAAGGAAGAATTCGGTCACTTAAAGGGCATCAAACTGGTTTATATGGGAGATGCCAGATACAACATGGGTAATTCCCTGATGATCGGCTGCGCAAAGCTGGGACTTGATTTTGTAGCCTGCTCACCGAAGGAATATTTCCAGGATGAGGAGCTGGTGAAGCTTTGCCAGGGCTATGCAAAGGAAAGCGGTGGAAGTATCTGTTTGGAAGAAGATGTTATGACAGCAACAAAGGATGCCGATGTCATTTATACAGACGTATGGGTATCCATGGGCGAGCCGGATGAGATCTGGGCTAAGAGATTGAAGGATCTCTATGGCTACAGGGTAACAAAAGAAGTGATGCAGAATGCAAAGGAGAGCGCGATTTTCCTGCATTGCCTGCCCTCCTTCCATGACCTGGGAACCAAGGTGGGACGGGAAGTCAGTGAGAAATTCGGTTATGATGAGCTGGAGGTAACGGACGAGGTCTTCGAATCCGCCCAGTCCCGTGTATTTGAGGAAGCGGAAAACCGTATGCATACGATCAAGGCCGTGATGGCTGCTACTTTGGGAGCATAATTATGTATCAGGAAGACGTTGTGCTTTGCGCGGCAAGCGCATATGAAGAAAAATATTATTTGAATGAGGACTTTGCTTCTCTTCCGGATGCGGTAAAGGATGAGCTTCGGGCAATGTGTACCCTTTTTACGGTAGAAGTCGGAGGCATCCTGGAGCTTGTTTTTGACGAAAAGGGAAATCTCTTTTTTCAGACCGAGGCAGATGAAGGCGATCTTTTGTACGATGAGATCGGCAGCACGCTGAAGATCAAGCAGCTGCAGGAACAAAAGAAGGAGCTTTTAGAGGCTTTGGAAATGTACTTTAAAGTTTTCTTCCTGGGAGAAGAAGAAATCGGAGAATAATTATGCTGCTTGCAATAGATGTTGGAAATACAAACATTACCTGTGCCCTCTTTGATAAAAGAGAGATGAAGGCGAGCTTTCGTCTGATCACGAAACAGCAGAGAACTTCAGATGAGTTCGGAATGCTGATCCGAAATCTGATCAGTCATAATGGCTATGGTTTCAGTGATGTGACGGATATTATTGTGGCTTCGGTAGTGCCGAAGGTGAACTATTCCATTTACAGTGCCCTGATCAAGTATCTGAATATCACACCGATCGAGGTGGGGGCAGGCACAAAGACCGGCATTCGCATTGCTCTGGACAATCCTCGTCAGGCAGGTGCGGACAGGATCGTGGATGCGGTAGCTGCCTATGAACTTTATGGAGGACCCGTGATCGTTATAGATTTTGGTACGGCAACAACCTATGATCTTGTAACAGCAGACGGAACCCTGGTCGGAGGCGTTACGGCTCCCGGTGTGCAGACATCTGCGGCTTCTCTTTGGAATGCAACGGCAAAGCTCCCGGAGGTAGAGATCAGAAAGCCGGCAACCGTCATCGGAAAAGAAACCATTACGACCATGCAGTCCGGCATTTTCTATGGACAGATTGGGGCAACGGAGATGATCGTCCGAAAGATCAAGGAAGAGTCCGGCCTGGATGATATTAAGGTAATCGCAACCGGTGGTCTGGGACAGCTGGTCAAAAACGCAACGGAGATGATCGATGTTTATGATCCGAACCTGACCATGTACGGATTGCAGATCATCTACGAGAAAACGAAGAAGGCAAAATGAAGCAGTTAAAGATTGGAAATGTTCTAACAGACAATATATATATTTTAGGACCAATGGCAGGCGTAAGCGACCTGCCATTTCGTCTGCTTTGCAAAGAAATGGGAGCAGGCCTTGTCTGCATGGAAATGGTAAGTGCAAAGGCGATTGCCTATCATAACAAAAAGACCTTTGACCTGATGCGAACCCTGCCGCAGGAGGCACCGGTCAGTCTGCAGCTCTTTGGCTCGGAGCCGGAGCTCATGCGTGAGGTGGCCAAGAGTATCGAGGAGCAGCCCTTTGATATTCTGGATATCAATATGGGCTGTCCGGTCCCAAAGGTGGTAAATAACGGGGAGGGCTCGGCCCTGATGAAGGAGCCAAAGCTTGCAGCAGAGATCATCAGAGAAATCTCCCATGCTATTCAAAAACCGGTAACGGCAAAGATCCGGATCGGCTTCGACGAAAAGCATTTGAACGCGGTGGAAATGGCAAAATACCTGGAGGATGCCGGGGCAGCGGCGATCGCAGTGCACGGAAGAACCAGGGAACAGTACTACAGCGGGAAGGCAAACTGGGAAATGATCGCGAGGGTAAAAGAAGCGGTCAGCATTCCGGTGATCGGAAACGGAGATGTGACCTGTCCGGAGGATGCGGAAAGGATGCGGGCAGAAACCGGCTGCGACGGCATTATGATCGCCAGAGCGGCAGAGGGCAATCCCTGGATCTTCCGTGATATGGTGGAATATGAGGAAAAGGGAAGCTATCAGGGAAGGGGCTCTCAGGAGGAGATTGGCCGGATGATCCTTCGGCATGCCAGGATGCAGATCGAATGCAAGGGAGAAAAGATCGCTATGCGGGAGATGAGAAAGCACGCCGGCTGGTATACGGCAGGCTGCAGAAATTCTTCTCATTTCCGAGGAAAACTGAATCAGATTGAAAGCTATGAGCAGCTGGAGGAGCTGATTTTGGAATGGATGGCGTAAAAGGAGTTCGATCAGCCGGATAGGCAGAAAAGAAAAGCGGTATAAAAGCAGAGCGATAGAAGGTGAAAAGAAAGCAAAAAGCCCCATTTTTCGCGGTAAAACAGGGGAAAAGATTGACTCTGCGGGAAAATTCTACTATAATAGCATCTATTGTAATAGAAGAAGATTGATTTGATCCGTCCCTATTATGGGGACGGATTCAATTGTGTAAACCAGAAAAACCGAAATGGAGAACAAGGAAAAATGGCAGAAACAAAGCTTATGACAACAGAAGGCCTGGAAAAACTTCAGGCAGAACTTCAGGATCTTAAGGTTGTAAAGAGAAAAGAGATTGCTCAGAAGATCAAGGAAGCAAGAGAGCAGGGAGATCTTTCCGAGAATGCAGAGTATGATGCAGCAAAGGATGAGCAGAGAGATATCGAAGCCAGAATCGAGGAGATCGAGGCAATCTTAAAGCATGCAGAAGTCGTTTCTGAAGATGATATTGATGTAGACAGCATCAACCTTGGATCTGTTGTGAAGCTCTATGATTGTGAATTCGAAGAAGAAGTAGAATACAAGATCGTTGGTTCTACAGAAGCAAACAGCCTTCAGGCAAAGATCTCCAACGAGTCTCCGCTGGGACAGGCGCTTCTGAAGAAAAAAGCCGGAGAAGAGGTTGAATTCGAAACCCCCGGCGGTTTATGCAAGTATAAAATCCTTGAAGTGAGCAGATAAGACAAAAGGCAGAAAAAGAAGGAGTAAGCAAAGTGGCACAGCAGAATAATCAGGAAAAAGATTTAAATCAGCTGCGTAAGGTTCGTTTTGACAAGCTGAACGAGCTGCAGGCAGCAGGGAAGGATCCCTTCCAGATCACAAAGTATGATCAGACACATCATTCTGCAGAAGCAAAAGAGCTGTATGCAGCACACGAGGCAGAGCTTCTCGCCGGAAGACCGGAAGTCAATACAGACGGTATGGATGAGGCAGAGGCAAAGGCGGCTATTAATGATGATTACAATGAGCGCAGGGCAATCATGGATGCAAATCCGATCACTGTAAGCGTAGCAGGCCGTATGCTCTTTAAACGTGTCATGGGTAAGGCTTCTTTCTGTAACGTACAGGATCTGCAGGGAAGCATCCAGGTCTATGTTGCCCGTGATGTGATCGGAACAGAATCCTATGCAGATTTCAAGAAATCCGATATCGGTGATATTTTCGGTATCAAGGGCTATCTCTTCCGAACAAAGACCGGAGAGATCTCTATTCATGCAGAAGAAGTGACCATGCTTACAAAGAGCCTTCAGATCCTTCCGGAGAAGTTCCATGGCATGACCAATACCGATCTGCGTTATCGCCAGAGATATGTGGATTTGATCATGAACCAGGAGTCCAGAGAGACCTTTATTAAGAGATCTCAGATCCTGAAGGAGATCCGTAACTTCCTTGACGGAAGAGGATTTATGGAAGTTGAGACACCGACCTTGGTAAGCAATGCAGGCGGTGCCGCAGCAAGACCTTTTGAGACACATTACAATGCCTTAAATGAAGATGTAAAGCTTCGCATTTCTCTGGAGCTTTACCTGAAGAGACTGATCGTCGGCGGCCTGGAGAAGGTATTCGAGATCGGCCGTGTATACCGTAACGAAGGTGTTGACACCCGTCATAATCCGGAGTTCACTCTGATGGAGCTTTATCAGGCCTATACAGATTATGAAGGAATGATGGAACTGACAGAGAGCATGTTCCGTTATCTGGCTGAGAAGGTCATCGGTTCCACCAAGTTTACCTACAACGGAATCGAGATCGATTTCGGTAAGCCTTTTGCCCGTGTTACCATGAATGACTGCATCAAGCAATACACCGGCATTGACTTTGATACTGTAGAAAGTGATGAAGCTGCAAAGGCACTTGCCGATGAGCATCATATCGAATATGAAGATCGTCATAAGAAGGGCGATATCATCAATCTTTTCTTTGAGGAATATTGTGAAGAGAAGCTGATCCAGCCGACCTTTGTTATGGATCATCCGATCGAGATTTCTCCGCTTACAAAGAAAAAGCCGAGCGATCCCTCCAAGGTAGAGCGTTTCGAGCTCTTCATCAATACCTGGGAGATGTGCAATGCATATTCTGAGCTGAACGATCCGGTTGATCAGAGAGAGCGTTTTAAGGCACAGGATGCACTGGCAGAAGCCGGCGATGAAGAAGCCCAGCACACAGATGAGGACTTCCTGAATGCGCTTGAGATCGGTATGCCACCGACAGGCGGTATCGGTTACGGTATTGACAGACTGGTTATGCTGCTGACTGACAGCGCAGCTATTAGGGATGTATTGCTGTTCCCGACTATGAAAAGTATTGATAAATAAGTCCCGTATTTACGCGGTTTGACGGACATTGAAT
>CAVHNP010000025.1:0-30545 GCA_963637505.1 Prevotella sp. CAG:279 | reverse complement strand
CCTCGAGCTTAGCATCTGCTGGGTTTTTCCCCGAGCGAGAGCGTGTTTTTGATCCAGCAGAATCACTCTCAGCCTTTTAGTCAATTCTTATCAAGACGTTTTGTCCAATAACTGGATTGGCCGCGAACGAATTGCTTTTACCCATTTCTTAGAGTAGAATAGCGATGAGTATTGTAAAAAACCAGATCGACGAGGAATGAGAATGCAGGAAAAAGAAGAAAAAGAACTGAAAGCAGCAGAAGATGAAAAAAAAGAAAAAGGCCGACATAGAAAAGCGACAATAATCATTGCCATTATCGTGATAGGAGCGATTCTTCTGGTGGCCTTTCTTTTTATGAAAGGAAATAAAGCAGAGGGCGAAGGGGAGGAGACAGAGGCAGAATTAAGCATCTATGATCTGTCCCCAATTGATGAAGAAGGAAAAAAGAAGGTTGAGCAGGCGGAAGCCCTTGATGAGGATGACACCTGGACAATCTGCTATTATTTTGTCGGTTCGGATCTGGAGGATCAGGGAGAAAATGACCTTTCGGAATTGACAAAGCTGATGACGGAAGAGGCTGCCGGCAATAATAAGAAGAATACAGAAAAAACAACAAAGACCCTGCTTTATAATTATGCAGAGCAGCTGCAGAGGAATGGATTGGATTTCCCGGAATATCTCTATGAGCCGGTAAGACCAACGGCCTCCGGTGAGGCTGAGGCAGCGGGAACGATTCTGGCAGAAATGAACGGAGCTGCTTCGGATGATATCAGTGAGATCTGTAAGGGAGTCAGTTCAGATAAGATCAATGTCGTAATACAAACAGGCGGAGCAACAAGGTGGGGAAATTCCCTGATCAATCCGAATAAAACCCAGCGTTTTACAGTCAAAGATGGTTATCTGGATGAAATCCAAAATATGCCCCTGCAGGACAGCTGCGATCCGGATACTCTGGCTGATTTTCTGAAGTTTTGTGACGAGGAATATCCGGCTGATCACAGAATCCTGGTTTTGTGGGATCATGGCGGAGGAGCAATGGGCTATGGACAGGATGATATCTACAATTCTTCTATGTCCTTAGAGAATATTCAGAATGCCCTTTCGCAGGTTTGCAGCGGAGATGCGGAAAATCCCTATTATGATATCATTGGATTTGATGCCTGCCTGATGGCCTCTCTGGAAAATGCTCATTCCCTTTATGGCTATGGAAGATATCTGGTCGGCTGCGAGGAAACGGAACCGGGCGGCGGCTGGAGTCATGATGTTTATCTGGAGGCTATGTCGAATGATCCGACCATGAGTCCGGCAGCGATCGGCGAGAAGATTGTGGATTCCTTTGTGGATTTCTATATGGAAAAGAATTGCGAGATGGGGAATATTCCTTTATATTCCATCACAACCTCATTTTCTTTGATTGATCTGAATGCGGCGGAAGAGGCCTATCAGGCTTACTGCGATTTGAATGAAAAATTGCTGCAGGATGCGGTAGCGGATAATAGCCTGCTGACAAAGATCGGAACCGCAGCCCAGGACTCTACCCGCCTGAGCGGAGAAGCTTATAAAATTTACAATCTGATCGATCTCGGAAATTATATGGAAGCCCTGTCTGCATATTATCCGGAGGAGTGCGGCAAGGTTTTGGAAAAGACAGAGGATGCCGTACTTTATCATCGGTCTAACGGCTATTTGTCAGAGGCAGAAGGCATAAATGTCTATATGCCGGTTACGATCAATGATACAAATGGACTCAACTTCTTCCTGACCTATACAGAAACGATATCCGAGGATATGGCAACTCGGGCACTTTATTATTACAAGGTTTCCGGATGTCTGAATGAAAAATATCAGGCTTATGCAGACGAAGCAGGATATGGAAAGGCTAAAAATCTGGATACAGAGGCTCTGAAAGAAGTATCAAGTAATCCGATCAGTTTAGAGGAGGGGGCTTACCAGATTTCCCTGACTGATGAACAGAAAGAAAATTATCAGTCTCTCTGCACAGAAACGGCAGGCTATGATGAAGAGAAGAATCTACTGACCTATTACGGAAAGAGCCTCCAGGCAGAAGAAAAAGACGGTAAGATCACGGCTTCCTTTGACGGAAAATGGATTTCCATGGATGGAGTAGCTCTTTATACAGAGATTATCAGCGAATCGGATGAGGCTATTGTTTACAGAAGCCCTGTCATGATCAATGACGAAAATTACTACCTCCTTTTCTCTTATGATAAGGAAAGCGGTAATATCAGCTTAAACGGTGCTTCTATTTATAATGCAGATGCCCTGGCGGATGCCTCTGCCGCTCATGTGATTGGGAAAACAACGATTTCTTTAGAGGAAGGCGACCAGATCACTCCGGTTTATCAGGTTTATGATCTGCAGGAAAATAAAACAAGCAGACAGGAAAGCGAAGAGAAGATTAGCTTTAGTTCTTCTTCCAAGGTGGCTTTGGAAAGCCTTCCGGACGGAAAGTATTTAAATGCAATTGTTTTAACGGATGTTCGCGGAGATGATTACTATTCAGGCGTTGTAGAAGAAACAATAGCGGACGGAAGTGTAACAAAGCAGGAAATCAGTCAGGAATTTGTCGGAAGAAGTTATTAAGGCAAAACAGAAATAAAGAGTAGGAGAAAAGAAATGCGCTTTGTGATTCAGAGAGTCAGACATGCAAGCGTTGCAGTAGAGGGAGAAGTGATCGGTCAGATCGAAAAGGGATTTTTGGTTCTGATCGGCGTTTCCCAGGAAGACAGCCGGGAAACGGCGGATAAGATGATGCGCAAGCTTTTAAATATGCGTATCTTTGAGGATGAGCAGGGAAAAACAAACCTGGCGCTGAAGGATGTGGACGGTCAGCTTTTGATGATCTCCCAGTTTACCCTCTATGCCAACTGTAAAAAGGGTAACAGACCCTCCTTCATTGAGGCGGGCGCTCCGGATATGGCAAATGAGCTGTATGAATATTGTGTAAGTCTTGCGAAGGATGCCGGCTTTTATACACAAACAGGTTCTTTTGGGGCAGATATGAAGGTGGAACTTTTAAATGATGGGCCTTTTACCATAATTTTAGATTCAGATCGGCTCTAAGAAAAGGCGGCCAGTGCTTGCATAATCAGTGCTTTTTCAGAGTTTCCGGCGGGAGAGGCCTTCGGCAAAAAGGCAGAGAAGAGAAAGATGACAGTTGAAGAAACAGAAGACTATATAAAAGAAATTTCAAAGAGAGGCAGTATCTTAGGCCTCGACAGCATCCGAAGGCTTTGCGCCCTTTTGTCGGAGCACTATCCGGAGGGCGAAAAGCTTTTACAGGACAGAATTCCGGCAATCCACATTGCGGGAACCAATGGAAAGGGATCTGTCGGAGCCATGCTGTCTGCGATCTATCAGAGGGCCGGTTTTAAGGTTGGTCATTTTTCTTCTCCGGCGGTTTTTCAATATGAAGAAATGTTTCGGATCAATGGCTATCCGATTGAAAAAGAAAGACTTGCAGCGCTTTACGGTGAGGTAGAAGAAGCTTGTGCCGAGATGAAAGGGGAGGGAAGAGAACATCCCACCCTTTTTGAGGTGGAGACAGCTGCTGCCTTTCTTTATTTTTGGCAGGAAGGCTGCCAGCTCATGATTATCGAATGCGGTATGGGAGGAGCAGAGGATGCGACCAATGTCATCAGCCAGGCCCTGGCCTGTCTGATCACCTCGATCGGAAAGGATCATACCGGATTTCTCGGAGAGACCCTAGAAGAGATCGCAGGGGTAAAGGCCGGTATCTTAACGGAAGGAAGTCCCCTGCTTTCTGCAACCCAGAAGGAAAGTGTCAGCGGAATTTTAAGAAAGAAAGCCAAAGAGATGGATTCGGCTTTTTATCAGGTAGATAGAGGAGAAATCCGAAATCTTTCTTATTCTTTTACAGAAGAAGGAATCAGACAAAGCTTTTCCTATAAGGGTCTGGAAGTGGAACTGCCCCTGGCTGGCCTTTGGCAGATAGAAAATGCTGCACTTGTTCTGGAAACGCTTTGGGCCCTTCGCGAAGGGCCGAGTAAAGAATTCCTCTTGCAGGAGTCTTCAAAGAAGTTGCTCTGTGAGAGAGAAGCTTCTTACAGAAGTCCGGTGGATCCGTCCTTTGCCTTGTCTGACGAGAACATAAAAGAGGGCCTGAAAAAAGTCAGCTGGCCGGGAAGGCTGCAAAGGCTGGGAAGGCTTCCTTCCGGAGCAGAGCTTTATATCGACGGAGCCCATAATCCGGCTGCGGCAAAGAACCTGAAGGCAAGCATGCAGACCTATTTTAAAGGGAAGAGGCTGGTCTTCATCATGGGTGTTCTGGCGGATAAGGAGTATGGGGAAGTGTTAGAGGAAACTATGCCCTTGGGAGAGCGGCTTTATACCATAATGCCGGATAATCCAAGAGCTCTTTCGGCGGAAAAGCTGGCAGAGGCAGCAGAGCCTTATATCAAGGCAGAAGCAAAGGCATCGGTTAAGGAGGCACTTTTGGCAGCAGATCAGGCAGCAGAAAAGAAAAGCGAAAAAGGCATTGTTTTGGCTTTTGGATCTTTATCCTATTTGAAAGAGGTCAAAATAGCCTTTGAAGAGCTTGGATTGGAGGAAAGATCATGCAGATAGGAAATAAAAACTTTAAGGAAAAAGGAGAAACCTATGTCATGGGCATCCTGAATCTTACACCGGATTCCTTTTCGGATGGTGGAAGGTTTTTGGAGGAAGGACAAAGAGGCGGTCTGACAGAAAAACAGATGGATCAGTTACTGTATCAGGTGGAAAAAATGATCGAGGATGGCATGGATATTGCAGATCTTGGAGCGGAATCCACCCGCCCCGGTTATAGCAGGATCAGTGATGAAGAAGAGATGGAGAGACTCCTGCCGGCCCTTCGGGCCATAAAGGCTCGTTTCGATCTGCCCCTTTCAGTGGATACCTATAAGAGCGCCGTGGCTGCCGCAGCACTTGCAGAAGGTGCAGACCTTTTGAATGATATCTGGGGTCTTCGGGCACCGGAGGATAAGGAACATAAGATGGCAGAGGTGATTGCTGCTTCCGGAGCGGCCTGCTGCCTCATGCATAACAGGGAAAAGGCAGAGTATCGGGATTTTCTGCCGGATGTGATGGCTGATTTGGAGGAAAGCCTTCGCATAGCAGCAGAAGCCGGCCTTCCGAAAGAAAAAATCATCCTGGATCCAGGTGTCGGCTTTGCCAAAAGTACGGAAGAAAATCTTCTGGTGACAAAGCATCTGGATGATTTTCAGAAGCTGGGCTGCCCCCTTCTCCTGGGAACTTCCAGAAAGTCCATGATCGGAAATACCCTGAATCTGCCCAAGGATCAGAGGGAAGAGGGAACCATGGTAACAAGCGTCATGGCAGTCATGGCAGGTTATATGTTTGTTCGCGTGCATGACGTAAAGGTGAATAAGAGAGCCATCCTGATGACGCAGGCAATTTTGAATGCATAAAAGAAAAAAAGGATAGGAATGCAGCTTTCGCAGACAAGAAAGCTACAGATCGTATTTTACTGAAAAACAGAGGTTGAGATGGATCAGATCAGAATCAGAGAGCTGGAGGTATTTGCCAGACACGGGGTACTGCCGGAGGAAAACAGGCTGGGACAGAAATTTCTGGTAGATGTCCTGCTCTATACGCAGACAAGGGAGGCCGGAGAAGCAGATGATATTACAAAGTCTGTTGATTATGCCAGAGTCTGTCAGAGTATTACAGAATATATGCAGGAGCATACCTGCAAGCTGATAGAGGCAGCGGCAGAAGGAATCGCCCGGATGCTGCTTCTGACCTATGAGAGAATTGAGAGATTGGAGCTTGAGATCAAAAAGCCCTGGGCACCGATCGGTCTGCCGGTAGAAGACGTATCCGTAAGGATTGAAAGAGGCTGGCATAAGGCCTATATTGCCCTCGGCTCCAACATGGGAGATAAGAAGGCCTATCTGGATGGAGCGATCCAAAGTTTGACAGAAAGAGAAGACTGTCGCCTGGAGGCAGTCTCGGACTGGATCGAAACAAAGCCCTATGGAGGGGTGGATCAGGATGATTTTCTGAATGGGGCAGCCCTTCTTCGTACCCTCCTGCCACCGCATGCCTTGTTAGAAGAACTGCAGAGGATAGAAAAGGAAGCAGGCAGGGAGAGAAAGATTCATTGGGGACCGAGAACCCTGGATCTGGATATCCTTTTTTATGATAAGGAGATTCTGGAAGAGGAAGACCTCCTGATCCCGCATCCGGATCTGCAGAACAGAGCCTTTGTATTAGAGCCTATGATGCAGATCTCCCCTTATTACCGGCATCCGCTGACAGGAGAGAGTATCAGGGAAATGTGGGAGAAACTGAAGGAAAAGGCAGAGTAGAAAAAGATGAGCAAAGCAGTATTTTTTGATATCGACGGAACTATCTGGGATCAGAAGCAGCAGATTCCGGAGAGTACGGTAAAGGCAATCCGCAAATTAAGAGAAAAGGGGCATTATGCCTTCCTTTGCAGCGGAAGAACCAGATCCTTTATCAGAGGAGAGAATCTCTTCGAGATTGGATTTGACGGGATCATCGGCGGCTGCGGTACCTATGTGGAGCAGAACGGGATCATCCTGCAGAATATTGAGATTCCGACGGCCAAGCTGAGTCAGGCAATCGGGCAGATGAAGGAGTACAAGCTTCCTTTTGTTATGGAGGGGGCAAATTATCTCTATGCGGATGAAGAGGACTTTATCGGGGATCGCTTCTGGGGATTTTTGCAGAAGACCATGGGCAGGGAACTGCTTCCGGTCTGCGGCAATGAGCAGAACTGGCATGTAAACAAGTTCAGCATTAACCGGGACGATCAAAGAATCTATGAGATTCTGGGTGACCTGGCAGGAGATTTTGAGGTCATGGTTCATAAGGGAGAATTCACGGAGCTGGTGCCGAAGGGGAACAACAAGGCAAGCGGCATTGCCTTTGTAATGGATCATTTGGGAATCAGACGGGAGGATACCTTCGCAATCGGAGACAGCATCAATGATAAGGATATGATTGAATTCGCCGGAACCGGTATTGTTATGGGGAACGGAACGGACATCGTCAAGAAATCCGCGGATTTTATTACCAAGGATTTAAGGGAGGACGGCTTGGCCTATGCCCTGAAAGAATTCGAACTTATTTAGAGAAAACCAAAAAGAAGAGGAAACGAGAGAAAAGAAGAGAAAATATAGAAATAAATTCCTGTAAATCAAAATATACGGAGTTGCGGCTCTGGGGGCAAAAGCCTATTATAAGCTACGGAGTTAGCACTCGAAAGAAATGAGTGCTAATAACGTTTAATAAGACAATTCATTTCTCAAAGATAAACAAGGAGGAATTACAAAATGAAATTAACACCTTTAGGAGACAAGATCGTTCTGAAACCGATTGAAGTAGAAGAGACAACTGCTTCCGGAATCGTACTTCCGGGTAAGGAAAAAGAAAAACCGCAGCAGGCAGAAGTTATCGCAGTAGGCCCGGGCGGAGTCGTTGACGGAAAAGAAGTTGTAATGCAGGTGAAAGCCGGAGATAAGGTTATCTATTCCAAATATGCAGGAACAGAGGTAGAAGCTTCCAGAGATGAGAAATACATCATCGTTCGTCAGAATGACGTACTGGCAATTATCGAAGACTAAGAAGAAAGAAGCCCTTATCATAAAGAAGGAGGAACTATAAAATGGCAAAAGAAATTAAATACGGATCAGAAGCCAGAGCAGCACTGAACAAAGGTGTAAATGCTCTTGCAGATACAGTCAGAGTAACTCTTGGACCGAAAGGACGTAATGTCGTTCTGGACAGATCTTACGGCGCACCCCTTATTACAAATGATGGTGTTACCATTGCAAAGGATGTTGAGCTTGAGGATGCATTCGAGAACATGGGTGCCCAGCTTGTAAAGGAAGTTGCAACAAAAACAAATGATGTTGCCGGTGATGGTACAACAACAGCAACTGTTCTGGCTCAGGCAATGATCAACGAAGGAATGAAGAACCTGGAAGCAGGTGCAAACCCGATCGTTCTTCGTAAAGGTATGAAGAAGGCTACAGATGCAGCAGTAGAAGCTCTGAAGGAAATGAGCGAGCCGGTAAGCGGCAAGGATCAGATCGCAAAGGTTGCTGCAATTTCTGCAGGAGATGAATCCGTTGGAAATATGGTAGCAGATGCAATGGAAAAGGTTTCCAACGATGGTGTTATTACGATCGAGGAAAGCAAGACCATGCAGACAGAGCTTGACCTGGTAGAAGGTATGCAGTTTGATCGTGGATATATTTCCGCATACATGGCTACAGATATGGATAAGATGGTAGCAAACCTGGAAGAGCCGCTGATCCTGATCACAGATAAGAAGATCTCCAACATTCAGGAAATCCTTCCGCTTCTGGAGCAGATCGTACAGGCAGGCAAGAAGCTCCTGATTATTGCTGAGGATGTAGAGGGTGAGGCTCTTACAACCCTGATCGTGAACAAGCTTCGCGGAACTTTCAGCGTAGTTGCTGTTAAGGCACCGGGCTATGGCGACAGAAGAAAGGCAATGCTCGAGGATATCGCGATCCTGACAGGCGGTACTGTTATTTCTGAGGAAGTTGGCCTGAACCTTTCTGATGCAACAATGGATATGCTCGGACGTGCAAAATCCGTTAAGGTTGAAAAGGAAACTACCGTTATCGTTGACGGCGAAGGTGATAAGGCAAACATTGATGCTCGTATCGCTCAGATCAAGCTTCAGCTGGAAGAGACTACTTCTGAATTCGACCGTGAGAAGCTGCAGGAAAGACTGGCTAAGCTGTCAGGCGGTGTAGCTGTGATCCGTGTCGGTGCTGCAACAGAAACAGAAATGAAAGAAAGCAAGCTCCGTATGGAGGATGCCCTCAATGCAACCAGAGCAGCTGTAGAAGAAGGTATCATTTCCGGTGGTGGATCTGCTTATATCCATGCAGCAAAGAAGGTAGAAGAGGTTGCAGAAGGTCTGGAAGGTGATGAGAAGACCGGTGCTAAGGTAATCCTTTCCGCTCTTCAGGCTCCGCTTTTCCACATTGCACAGAATGCAGGACTTGAAGGCGCAGTTATCGTTAATAAAGTAAAAGAGTCAGAAGTTGGTACAGGCTTTGATGCTTACAATGAGAAATATGTAAACATGGTGGAAGCTGGTATTCTTGATCCGGTTAAGGTTACAAGATCCGCTCTTCAGAATGCAACTTCTATCGCATCAACCGTTCTGACAACAGAATCCGTTGTAGCAGACATCAAGGAAGAAAACCCGGCAGCGGCAGCAGGCGCAGGCATGGGCGGTATGATGTAAGCCAAAAGGATGAAAATGGGAAGAGCGTGCAGAAACATTTCTGCAAGCCCCCTATAAAAAAGAATAGATTTCCTGAAGGAAAACGATGTTCAGGAGCCGGATCCTCTGATCCGGCTCCCCTTTTGTACAGAAAAAAAGAAAAAATCCGGCAAGCAGGAGCTTCTGAATTTTCTTCAGCGGCCCGGACAGGGAGAAACTTTGTACTTTTTTTCACAAAGAGAGTTGACATTCCATAGCCTACTATGTAATATAAATATAGCACGCTAGATAGCATGCTATATTCGGCTTTTGCTTATTTCTGATTCGACCGGATCGGGAAGAAGCAGAGTGGAGAAAAGTATTATGAAGAAAGGAGAGAAGGAATGGGGGATGAGTACCGTCAGCCTTGGAATGATGACATCGGTTATTGGCTAAAACAGCTTTATAATGCAATGGAGCAGGGCCGTAACAAGAGGATGGCACCAATCGAACTGACAGCATCTCAGATGGATGTAATCGTTTTTCTGGCCTTCAATAAGGACAGGGAAGTAAATCAGATTGATGTGGAAAAATATCTGCATTGTTCGAATCCGACAGTAACGGGGATTGTAAAACGTTTAGAGGCCAAGCAGTTTATTAAGAGGCTGCCAAGCGAAAAGGATAAACGCTATAAAAGGCTTGTTTTAACAGAAAAAGCAAACCAGATGCTGGAGGAAGGCGACGAAAACCGTATAAGAGAGGAAAGCAAGCTTTTGCAGGGCTTCAGCGAAGAGGATAAGAGCAGAGTACTTTCTTATATAAAACATATGATAAAGAATTTATCACAGTAATGGAGTTAATGAATTAGTGGAGTTTATGGAGGATTAAAATGGACGTCATTAAGAAAATTGGCCGTTCAGTCAGGGAATTCAAAAAACCGGCAATCCTGGCCCCGGTATTCGTAATCGGGGAAGTATTTTTGGAAGTATTGATTCCTTATCTGATGGCTCTTATGATCGACAACGGATTCTCGCAGGACAACAGGGCCTATGTATTCAAAATCGGCGGAGTGATGCTGGTTTGTGCGATTATCGGCCTTTTCTGCGGTGTTATGTCCGGACGTTATGCAGCGATCGCTTCTGCCGGACTGGCGAGAAACCTGAGAACGGATCTGTATCATCATATTCAGACCTTCTCATTCAGCAATATCGATAAGTTTTCCAGTGCATCACTGGTTACAAGACAGACAACGGATGTCACCAATGTGCAGAATGCCTTTCAGATGATCATCCGTATGCTGGCAAGAGCACCGATCATGATGATCTTTTCCATGATCATGGCTTTCATCATTAATGTAAAGCTGTCACTGGTCTTCCTGCTGGCGATTCCTTTCCTGGCAGTTTGTATTGCCTTGATTTCCTTTAAAGCGCATGGCTATTTTACCCAGCTCTTTAAGGTCTATGACAGAATGAATACGGTTGTACAGGAAAACCTGGTCGGCATCAGAACCGTAAAGGCTTATGTAAGAGAAGAGGAAGAAGTAGAAAAATTCAAGGAAACTTCCAAGGGTCTGCAGTTCTTCTCGGTTGCAGCAGAAAAGCTCCTGATCCTGAATAACCCAATCATGTTCTTTGCAGTATATGTCTGCACCCTGGTCTGCTCTTACTTTGGAGCAAATATGATCATTGTCGGTGACCTTCAGACCGGTGAGCTGATGAGTCTTTTTACCTATACCCTTCAGATTCTGGGATCCTTGATGATGGTATCTATGGTTGTAATTCAGGCAGTTATGGCGAAGGCTTCCGCAGACCGTATCGTAGAGGTATTGGATGAGCAGAGTGACCTGACAGATAAGGCAGAGCCAATCACAGAAGTAAAGGATGGATCGGTTGAATTTGATCATGTTTCCTTTGGTTATGGCGGAGGCGCTGACAAATATGTCCTTCGTGATATCAACCTGAAGATCGAAAGCGGCCAGGTAATCGGTATCCTGGGTGGAACGGGAAGTTCAAAGACTTCTCTGGTATCCCTGATCTCCAGACTTTATGATGCTTCCGAAGGAAGCGTAAAGGTCGGCGGAATCGATGTTAAGGATTATGAACTGAAGGCCCTTCGTGACCAGGTTTCCGTTGTGCTTCAGAAAAATGAGCTTTTCTCCGGAACGATCGCAGAAAACCTGCGCTGGGGTAATGAGCAGGCAAGTGATGCCCGGTTGGAAGAGGCTTGCGAGATCGCCCAGGCAAAAGAATTCGTCGATCAGCTGCCGGATGGCTATGATACCTATATCGAGCAGGGTGGACGAAATGTTTCCGGTGGTCAGAAACAGAGACTTTGTATTGCTCGTGCCCTTCTGAAGAATCCGAAGATCCTGATCCTGGATGATTCGACCAGTGCGGTTGATATGGCAACAGATGCAAAGATCCAGAGAGGATTTAAGAACTTCATTCCGGAGACAACGAAGATTGTCATTGCGCAGAGAGTTTCTTCTGTAGAGATGGCAGATAAGATTATTGTAATGGATGAAGGTGAGATCAGCGGTATCGGTACACACGAAGAACTGCTGAAGAACAATGCAATTTACAGAGATGTATATGAGTCACAGAAGAAAGGAGGAGAGGAAGAATGAGCGACAGAGCTGAAGTAAACAGAAGACAGCGTTCAGAACAGCCCAGAAGAGGCGTGCCTTATACCGGAGAAAAGCCTCATATGATGAAGACAACGCTGAGACTTCTTTCTTATGTGAAAAATGGATATGCCCTTCACTTTATTGTAGTAATCATCACTCTGATCCTGGCTTCTCTCGGTCAGGTGGCAGGTACCTATCTGATGAGATATCTGATCGATGATTACATTACTCCCTTTATCGGTATGGATCATCCGGAGATGAGTCTTCTCTTTTTGATCATCGGTGCGATGGGTCTGGCTTATGTTGTCAGCATTGCATCTACCTATATTTATAACAGACTGATGGTAACCGTATCGCAAGGTATCATGAAGACGATTCGTGATGAGATGTTTGAGCATATGGAAACCCTGCCCCTGAAGTATTTCGACAGCAATTCAAACGGTGATCTGATGAGCCGTTATACCAATGATACGGATACCCTTCGTATGTTCCTGTCACAGGGTATGACACAGATCGTATCTGCAATTATTACGGCAGTATCTGTATTTATTTCCATGCTGACCCTCAGTCTTCCGATGACCGGTATCGTTGTGATCCTTCTGATCGTGATGATGATTCTGACGCAGAAGATTTCAAAGCTGTCTGCCCAGTACTTTGGTGCCCAGCAGAAATCCCTTGGTGATGTCAACGGTTATATCGAAGAGATGATCACAGGACAGAAGGTAATCAAGGTCTTTAACCATGAAGAGGCAGCGAAAAAGGTATTTGACCAGAAGAATGAAGAACTTTACCAGAATGCCAGAAAAGCAAATATCATGGTAAATATCATCATGCCGATCATGGGACAGTTAGGAAACCTGATCTATCTGATCGTAGCGATCGTAGGTGCAGCCCTTGCCGTATCCGGTTTCGCAGCGATTACCCTTGGTATTCTTGCTTCCTTCCTGACCTTTACCAAGAACCTGATCATGCCGATCACCATGATCTCCCAGCAGTTGAATACTATGATCATGGCTCTGGCCGGTGCAGAACGTATCTTCAACCTGATTGATGAGAAGCCGGAGATCGACGACGGAGAGGTTACCCTGGTAAATGCCAAAACAGCAGAGGACGGAAGTATTACAGAGACAAAGGAACGTACCGAAAAATGGGCTTGGAAGCGCACGAAGGAAGACGGCAGTGCAGAATACAGAGCTCTGGCCGGAGATGTTCGTTTCAATGATGTTACCTTTGGCTATAATCCGGAGAAACCGGTTCTAAGAGATCTGTCTCTTTTTGCAAAGCCGGGTCAGAAGATTGCCTTCGTTGGACATACCGGAGCCGGTAAGACAACGATCACAAACCTGATCAACCGTTTCTATGATATCCAGAAAGGCGAGATCACATATGACGGTATTGACGTCAGACATATTTCCAAGAAGGATCTTCGTCATTCTCTCGGTATCGTATTACAGGATACCCACCTCTTTACCGGTACCATCATGGAAAATATCCGTTACGGCCGTCTGGAGGCAACGGATGAAGAGGTTGTCGCAGCAGCGAAGCTCGCAAATGCAGATTACTTCATTTCTCATTTGAAGGATGGTTATAATACCATGATCGATAATGACGGTGGCAACCTGTCTCAGGGACAGTGCCAGCTTCTGGCGATCGCGAGAGCGGCAATTGCAGATCCGCCTGTTCTGATTCTGGATGAGGCAACCTCCTCCATCGATACCAGAACAGAAAAGGTTGTATCAGAAGGTATGGATAAGCTGATGGAGGGCAGAACAGTATTTGTTATCGCCCACAGACTTTCTACCGTTAAGAATGCAAATGCAATCCTGGTTCTGGATCAGGGTAAGGTAATCGAAAGAGGAGATCATGAAGAATTGATCAAACAGAAGGGAGTTTATTACAAACTCTACACAGGTGCGTTTGAATTATCCTGATAAAGCGGATGGATAAGAAAAGAAAAAGGCTATAAGCAGTAGTCTTAAAAGAAGGATCGAGGCTTTGACAAAAGCTTCGGTCCTTCTTTTTTTAAGGCTAATTGAGAAATTAACGAGTCGACAGGAAAGAAAAAGTTTTGTCCTTTAATTCAAAAAGTCCGTGTTGTCAGAGCAGATAAACTGTGATAAAATACTTCAAGAAATTTATATATTATGAGGTCGTTTAAATGAGCAAAATTGCAATCCTGACTGACAGCAATTCAGGAATCACACAGAAGGAAGCGAATGAGCTGGGCATTTTCGTAATGCCTATGCCTTTTTTTATAAATGAAGAACTCTATCTTGAAAACATCAATCTGACAACAGAAGAATTTTATGAGAAGCTGCAGGAAGGGGCTGAGATTTCTACCTCTATGCCGGCAGTAGCGGACACAACAGATATGTGGGATAAGCTGCTGAAGGACTTTGAAGAAGTGGTATATATTCCCATGTCCAGCGGCCTTTCTTCTTCCTGTGGAACAGCCATTATGCTGGCAGAGGATTATGACGGTAAGGTGCAGGTTGTAAATAACCAGAGAATTTCCGTCACCATGCGTCGTTCTGTTCTGGATGCGATTGCTCTGGCAGAGGCCGGAAAGACGGCTGCCGAGATCAAAGAGATTCTGGAGAAAACAGCCTTTGATTCCAGCATTTATATTACGGTGGATACCTTGAAATATCTGAAAAAGGGCGGAAGGCTTACACCGGCAGTAGCAGCGATCGGAACCCTGCTGCGAATCAAACCGGTTCTGCAGATCCAGGGCGAGAAGCTGGATACCTTTGCAAAGGCGAGAACAATGAAGCAGGCAAAGGCACAGATGCTGGAGCAGGTTATTGCAGATGCAAGAGACCGCTTTGGAGATTCGACAGGAGATAACTGCTACTTTGATATGGCTTATACCTACAATACAAAGGCAGCAGAGGAATATAAGCAGGAGGTTCTCGCTCTCCATCCGAACTTTGAGATTCACGTGGATCCTCTTTCCCTGAGCGTATCCTGCCATATCGGACCGGGCGCTCTGGCAATTACGGCAACGAAGAAATTCCATATTGAGGATTGGGTATAAAATTGATCGTACTGCGGCGGAAGAGAGCCTTGGCTCTAAAGCGACCCGCCGCAGGCGAAGAATCTATTATTGTGCTCGGCAGGAGAAACTGCCGAGGCACATTTTTTTTAAAGTAGGGTTAGTGATATGAAACGCAAAAATGACATAAAGCTGGTTTTCCTCCTCCTTCTGGTCAGCCTGATAATCCTGGGAATTATGCAGCTTCTGAAGCAGGAGGGGGGTATGGCTCTTGTGACAGTAGATGGGGAGGAAGTGGCCTCCTATAGCCTGAATAAAAACGGAAGCTATGAAATTACCGGTGTAGACGGAGGAAAAAACACCCTGGTCATTGAAGATGGCCAGGCCTATATGAGTCAGGCGGACTGTCCGGATGAATTATGTGTAAAAACCGGCAGGGTACAGTATGACGGAGAAACGATTGTTTGTCTTCCGCATAAGGTTGTTGTTACGATCAAAAGTAAGGAAAAGGCAACTGTAACGGAAAGCAGCGATGATGAGATAGATGCGGTGGCGAAATGAAAACAAAAAGGATAGCAACCATAGGATTGTTGATTGCATTGGCAATGATATTAAGTTATGTGGAAAGTCTTTTTCCGGTCTTTTTTGCAGTTCCGGGTATGAAACTGGGACTGACAAATCTGGTCGTGATTGTCGCACTGTATCTTTTGAAGCCGCTCGATGCTTTTTTGATCAATATTGTAAGAATCGTTCTGGTGGCTTTTACCTTCGGCAATATGTTTGCCATGCTCTATTCCCTGGCAGGAGGTATGCTGAGCTTTTTGGTGATGTATCTTCTGAAAAAGTCTGACCGTTTTGGCCCCGTGGGAATCAGCTCGGCCGGAGGCGTTGCCCATAATCTGGGCCAGATCATCGTGGCAATCTTTGTTTTGGAAACCAAGGAGCTGATCTACTATTTCCCGGTTTTATGCATTACTGGCGTAGCGGCAGGGCTTGTGATCGGATTGATCGGCGGAGAAGTGGTGAAAAGGTTGCCGAGGTTTTGATCCTAGACAGAACATCCCGGTCTTTTGTAGCGTAGTTTTGGCTTATAGGACAAAATGTGTTGATGACTAATTCCAGCCACCAAACATTTTATCTACATTTGTATAACGAGCTCGTAAGCAGAATCCTCTAATGACGATTCACAAGGCTCTCGTCATGACGAAGCAGCTAGCAGCGAGGGCGGGCTCCCTGTCTGAGCCTCACTAAATAGAGCAACAAAACAAGAATGCAACTCTAAGGCATGTTTTTCTTTCTTGGCGGCGAGTTTGAGCATGGAGCCCGAGCGAATAAGCGCTGCTGAGGAATAGAGAACGCAGTGTGTCATTAGAGGATCTGCTTATCGACTCATAATTTTTTGAATTATTTATAGACTACTGTAATTAGCTGATTGCAAAAAGGAGCGGCTCACATTACCTGTGAGCCGCTCCTTTATCTGATTGCGCCACTGCGCCTTATTTATTCTCTTCAAGAGCCTGCATCTTCATTGCACGAACCTTCAGCGGAAGACCAAAGAGGTTGATGAAGCCTTCTGCATCATGGTGATCATAAAGTTCACCGGTCGTGAAGCTTGCAAGAGATTCGCTGTAGAGTGAGTAGGGTGAAGTTGTGCCGGCTTTGATGATATTGCCCTTGTAAAGCTTGAATTTAACTTCGCCGGTTACATACTCCTGTGTGCTTTCGATGAAAGCCTGAACTGCTTCACGAAGAGGTGTGAACCATTTTCCTTCGTAAACGATCTGAGCGAACTTGTTGCCCATATCAAGCTTTGCTTCTGTTGTAGCACGGTCAAGAATAAGTTCTTCCAGCTGCTGATGAGCTTCCATAAGGATTGTTCCGCCGGGAGTCTCATAAACACCACGACTCTTCATACCTACAACACGGTTCTCAACGATATCAACGATGCCGATACCGTGTTTTCCGCCGAGTGCATTCAGCTTACGGATAATATCAGAAACCTTCATCTCTTCTCCGTTGATGCTCTTCGGAACACCCTTTTCAAAGGTCATGGTAACATATTCGGGTTCGTTCGGAGCCTTCTCCGGTGTGACACCCAGTGTCAGCAGGTGATCGTAGTTCGGCTCGTTTGCCGGATCCTCAAGCTCAAGTCCTTCGTGGGAGATATGCCAGAGGTTACGGTCACGGGAGTAGCTGTTGTCAGCTGAGAAAGGAAGGTCGATGCCGTGATCCTTGCAGTACTGGATCTCGTCTTCACGGGACTGCATCTTCCAGGTATCTGTACATCTCCAGGGAGCGATGATCTTCAGGTCGGGAGCAAGAGCTTTGATACCGAGCTCGAAACGAACCTGGTCATTTCCTTTTCCTGTTGCACCGTGGCAGATAGCGGTAGCACCTTCCTTACGAGCGATCTCTACGAGTTTTTTCGCGATAACCGGACGTGCCATAGAAGTACCAAGGAGATATTTGTTCTCATATACGGCATGAGCCTGTACACAGGGAACAATATATTCATCACAGAATTCATCAACAACATCTTCAATATAAAGCTTTTCAGCGCCGGAAAGAGCTGCTCTTTCCTCCAGGCCGTCAAGCTCGCTTTCCTGTCCTACATCGATGCAGCAGCAAATAACATCATAATCATAGGTTTCCTTCAGCCAGGGGATGATTGCTGTTGTATCAAGTCCGCCTGAATAAGCAAGAATTACTTTTTCTTTCATAATATATCTCCTTCTTTTTCTTCAGCTCGGGGCTGTTATTAACGCTTTATGCATAGAGGATACATAGCCATGAAAGATACATTTAATATGTAGCCTTCTTCTGCACAAGGTGTATTTTACACCAGTCGGATATAACATGCAAGTGAAAAAATATACATAAAAAATGCATAAATATTCATTTTTTATGCAAAAGTGACGGAAGGACAAAAATGTAGGAAAAAATGGTAAATAGAAAGAAAATCAGAGTTGCATATTATTTTTATTGTTGTATAATTATACGGAATAATCGCAAAAATAAAGGAGCAGGATGATGATAAAAGCAGGAATCATTGGAGCAACCGGCTATGCAGGCGGCGAGCTGGTACGCTTATTATATGGACACAAAGAGGTTGAGATCGCCTGGCTTTATTCCAGAAGCTATGAGGGACAGACCTACAGCGATATATATAAAAATATGTATAAGATGACAGATCTTCCCTGTCTGGCAGGAGATCTGGAAGCGCTCGCGGATGAGGTAGATGTGATCTTTACCGCGACACCCCAGGGCTATCTGCAGGGAATCATGACAGAAGAGCTTCTGCAGAAGGCGAAGTTTATCGATCTTTCCGCAGACTACCGTATCAAAGATGTAAAAACCTATGAGCACTGGTATAAGATGGAGCATAAGAGTCCGCAGCTGATCGGAGAAGCTGTTTACGGGCTTTGCGAGAAAAACAGGGAAGAGATCAAAAAGACCAGACTGCTTGCCAATCCGGGCTGCTATCCAACCTGCAGCTTTTTATCCATTGCTCCGGCAGTCAGAGAGCATTTGATCGACCCGAATACGATCATCATCGATGCCAAAAGCGGCACGACAGGCGCAGGAAGAGGGGCAAAGGTAGCCAACCTTTACTGCGAAGTAAATGAAAATATCAAGGCTTACGGTCTTCCGGGTCACAGACATACACCGGAGATCGAGGAGCAGCTTTCTTATCTTGCAGGAGAAGAAGTGATGATCAACTTCTCCCCGCATCTGGTTCCCATGAACAGGGGCATTCTGGTAACAGCCTATGCATCCCTTCTGCCCAAGGCAGACGGCAGCTATCCGGATGAGGATGAGGTACGTGAGGTATATGAAAAGGCATATCAGGAAGAGTTCTTTGTCCGCGTGATGAAAAAAGGCTCTTTCCCGGAGACCAGATTTGTAGAAGGATCTAATTTTACCGATGTGAATGTGATGGTAGATCCGAGAACCCACCGCCTGATCATGATGGGAGCATTGGATAATATTGTAAAGGGTGCGGCAGGACAGGCCGTTCAGAATATGAACATCATGTTTGGCTTTGAAGAGACGGAGGGTCTGCTTCAGCCTCCGATGTTCCCTTGATTAAGGAAGGGACAAAGATGTCAGTTAAGATCAGAACAATGCAGATTGCTGACTATGATAAAGTCAAAAAGCTTTGGAATCAGATCCACGGATTTGCTATCAGAAGCATTGATGATTCCAGAGAGGGAGTGGAAGCCTTCCTCAAAAGGAATCCCAAGACCAGCGTCGTGGCGGAAGAGGAGGGAGAGATCATCGGAACCATTCTCTGCGGCCATGATGGCAGATGCGGCAGTTTTTATCATGTCTGTGTTGCGGAATCTCACAGAAGACAGGGAATTGGCAATCAAATGGTAGTGGCTGCTATGCGGGCCCTGAAGGAAGAGAAGATTAATTCGATCACCCTGGTCGCTTTTACAAATAATGAAGTCGGTAATGAATTCTGGAATGAGATCGGTTGGAGCAAAAGATCGGATGTGAACCGGTATGATTTCAAATTAAATGAAGAAAATATCATTGCATTTACAAAATAAAGGAGCTGAAATGAAGATTATAGATGGTGGTGTAACCGCAGCAAAAGGATTTATGGCAGCATCAGCAGCAGCACAGATTAAATATCAGGGCAGAACCGATATGGCGATGATTTACAGCGAAAAGGCCTGCAAGGCAGCAGGAACCTTTACTAGCAATGTTGTAAAGGCGGCACCGGTTCTCTGGGACAGAGAGGTAACGGAAAAGGGCAGTGATATTCATGCAGTGGTCATGAATTCCGGAATCGCCAATGCCTGCACCGGAGAGGAAGGCTTTGAAATCTGCAGAAAGACCTCCAAAACAGCAGCCGAGGCAGTTGAGGCGGCTTTCGGAAAGAAGATCAATGCGGAGGATGTGCTGGTTGCATCTACAGGCGTGATCGGTATGCAGATGCCGATGGATCGTGTAGAAGCAGGCATTCAAGCATTGGTTCCGGCCCTGTCTGACAGCAGAGAGGCAGGACATGCAGCAGCCTGTGCGATCATGACAACAGATACCAAGCCCAAGGAGGCAGCGGTTGAGATCGAGATTGGCGGAAAGACAGTCAGAGTAGGCGGTATGTGTAAGGGATCCGGTATGATCCATCCGAATATGTGTACCATGCTGTCCTTTGTGACAACGGATCTTGCCATCTCGGATGAGCTTTTGAAGGAAGCCCTTCGGGAGGATGTAAAGGATACCTATAATATGATCTCTGTAGATGGGGATACCTCTACAAATGATACAGCCCTTCTGCTTGCAAATGGTGAGGCGGGCAATGAGGAACTGACAGAGAAGACAGAAGACTATCAGACCTTCTGCGAGGCTCTGCATTATGTGAATGAAAGCCTGGCAAAAATGATGGCCGGAGACGGAGAGGGAGCAACTGCCCTTTTCGAAGTCAAGGTTGTCGGTGCAGACAGCAAGGAGCATGCAAAGATCTTGGCAAAATCAGTTATCACCTCCAGCCTGACCAAGACCGCAATCTTCGGTCATGATGCAAACTGGGGCAGAATTCTCTGTGCCTTAGGTTATGCAGGCGTGGATTTCGATCCTCTGAAGGTTGAGCTTTATTTTGAAAGCAAGGCGGGAAAGATCCTGATCGCAGAAAAAGGAACCGGCATTGCCTTCTCCGAGGAGAAAGCCAAGGAAATTCTTTCCCAGCCGGAAGTAAGGGCTCTGGTAGATATGCATATGGGATCTGCGGAGGCGACAGCCTGGGGATGCGACCTCAGCTATGACTATGTAAAGATCAACGCGGATTACAGATCATAAAGGGATAAAAGCCGAAAGAAGGAGATTGAGAGATTATGGAAAAGGATATGACAGAAGTGCTGGAAAAGGCGGAGGTATTGATCGAGGCCCTTCCCTATATACAGAGATTTAACCGAAAGATCATCGTTGTAAAGTATGGCGGATCAGCCATGATTGACGAAGAACTGAAAAAGAGTGTAATCCAGGATGTGGTTCTTTTGAAACTGGTAGGCTTTAAACCGATTATCGTACATGGAGGCGGCAAGGAGATCAGCCGTTGGGTCGGTAAGGTTGGCATGGAGCCGAATTTTATCAGCGGTTTCCGTGTAACCGATGCAGATACCATGGAGATCGTCGAAATGGTTCTGAATAAGGTCAACAAAAGCCTGGTTGAGAAGGTGGAAGAACTCGGCGTACGGGCGGTCGGTGTCAGCGGAAAGGACGGCGGCCTTCTGAAGGTAAACAAAAAATACGTGGACGGACAGGACATCGGCTATGTCGGAGATGTGGCTAGTGTAGATCCCAAGATCCTCTATGATCTTCTGGAAAAGGACTTCCTGCCGATCGTTGCACCGATCGCGCTGGATGAGAATTTTGACACCTACAATGTAAATGCGGATGATGCGGCTTCTGCCATTGCCCAGGCGGTTCATGCGGAAAAGCTGGCTTTTTTGTCAGATGTAGAGGGCGTTTATCTGGATAAGGATAATCCCGAGACCCTGATGAGCGAGCTTCATGTTTCGGATGCCAAGCAGCTGATCACAGAAGGGAAGATCGCAGGCGGCATGCTGCCGAAGATCAATAACTGTATCGAGGTCGTAGAGAACGGCGTTTCCAGAGTCCATATCCTGGACGGAAGGATTCCGCATTGTCTTCTGTTGGAAATCTTTACCAACAGAGGTATCGGTACAGCCATTCTGAACGATGCGATGGAAAAATTCGGCGGACACAGATTGAGTTAAGTTTAGATAAATATACTTTGGAGAAGAATCATGAATTCACAGGAATATATACAGGATACAGAGCAGCAGCTCCTTCATACCTACAATCGTTATCAGCTTGTGCTGGAGCGGGGAGAGGGCGTTTATCTCTATGACATGGATGGAAAAGAATATCTGGATTTTGGTTCCGGTATCGGCGTTATGGCATATGGATACGGAAATCAGGAATATAAGGATGCTTTGAAGGAGCAGATCGATAAGGTCATGCATATTTCCAATCTCTTTTATTCCACAAGGATTGACAGTGCAGCAAAGCGTCTGAAGAAGATATCCGGCATGGATCGTGTCTTCTTTACGAATTCCGGTGCCGAAGCGATCGAGGGAGCCTTAAAGGCAGCCAAAAAATATGCTTATACCAGAGATCAGGGCAGCACGGATCACGAGATCATTGCTATGAATCATTCCTTCCACGGAAGAACCCTGGGAGCGCTTTCGGTAACGGGCACAAAGCACTATAGGGAGCCTTTTGAAGGCCTGATCCCCGGCATTCGCTTTGCAGACTTTAATGATATCGAGAGTGTCAGAGCACAGGTGACAGACAAGACCTGTGCGATCATCGTTGAGCTTTTGCAGGGAGAGGGCGGTATCTATCCGGCAACAGAGGAGTTTGTTGCAGGCTTAAAGGAGCTTCAGCAGGAGAAGGACATTCTTCTGATCTTTGATGAGGTGCAGTGCGGTATTGCAAGAACAGGAAAGATGTTTACCTATCAGCATTATGATATTCAGCCGGATATCGTGGCATCTGCCAAGGCTTTGGGCTGCGGTGTCCCGGTAGGCGCCTTCCTTCTGACGGAGAGGGTGGCGAAGATGTCCCTGCAGCCGGGAGATCATGGCACAACCTATGGCGGAAATCCCTTTGTCTGCGCGGCAGTGGATAAGGTCCTTGAGATGATGGAAAGAGATAATCTGGCCGGTCATGTCAGGGAGATTGCACCTTATCTGGAGCAGAGACTGGATGAACTGGTAGAGAAATATGATCTGATCAAAGAACGCAGAGGCAAAGGACTCATGCAGGGCCTTGAGCTGACGATTGCACCCGGTGAGGTGGTAAAGAAAGCAATGGATAAGGGTCTGATCCTTCTGACGGCAGGATCTAATGTACTGCGCCTGCTTCCGCCGCTGATTATTGAAAAAGAAGATGTAGATAAGATGATACAGATTCTTGATGAAACGCTTTCTGAATGGTAAGATAATAGTGTAATTCACCGCGCCTTTTCACTAATGTTGGTTTGAAGGGCAATTTTCCTGTCAGACAGGAGGATTGCCGAAAAGGAGCGGACTTGAAAAATGAATTAAAAACAGCCGTACTGATAGTTTCTCTATTTGCCATGATCTTGGCCGGCTGTGGGCAGAAAGGACTGATCGCTTCGGAAGGAGAACTGCAGTCCTATTCTTCATCTGAGGCTTCCTCTGATACGGAAGAGACCATATCAGAAGCAGAAGAAGTGATTTATGTTGATGTAACAGGAGCGGTTTTGAATCCCGGCGTTTATCAGCTGAAGCAGGGAGACCGCGTATATCAGGCCATAGAAAAGGCTGGCGGTTTTTGCGAGGATGCGGAGGAATCTGCGATCAACCAGGCAGCAGTGCTTGAAGATGGACAGCAGATCGTCGTAAAGAGCAGCTCCCAGCTGCAGGCTGAGCAGGAAAGTGCGCAGGAGGATGGCCTTGTAAACATTAATACGGCAGACGAAGAGACGCTTTGCACCCTTCCGGGGATCGGTGAAGCAAAGGCAAAGTCGATTATTTCCTACAGAGAGAAGAATGGCCCCTTTCAAAGTGTGGAAGAGCTGACAAAGGTCAGCGGAATTAAAGAAGGCGTATTTGACAAGGTCAGTGATATGATCTGTGTCAATTAGAAAAGGCAGGAAATAAATGGCGCGCAGGGTTCTTGTGGTAGATGATGAGAAGATCATAGTAAAGGGGATCAAATTCAGCCTGGAGCAGGATGATATGGAGGTTGAGGTTGCCTATGACGGAGAAGAGGCACTTCGGCTTGCGAAGATGAATAGCTACGATATCATCTTATTGGATGTAATGCTTCCGAAGATGGATGGCTTTGAAGTATGTCAGGCAATCCGGGAGTTTTCCAGGGTTCCGATCATTATGCTGACGGCAAAGAGCGATGATATGGACAAGATCCTTGGCCTGGATTATGGAGCGGATGATTATATTACCAAGCCCTTTAATATTCTGGAAGTAAAGGCCAGGATCAAGGCTATTATGAGAAGAACCTCCTCTCATAAACAGCCAGCAGAGCAAAATCTGCCGGAGGGAATGGTTGTCAGCGGCGATATGAAGCTGGATACGATCGGACGCAGGGTCTATATCGGAGATAAGGAAGTGCGTCTGACCTCCAAGGAATTCGATATTCTGGAACTGATGGTTCTGCATCCGAATAAGGTTTACAGCAGGGAAGAGCTTCTCAAGCTGATCTGGGGGGATAATTTCCCGGGAGACGGAAGAACGGTGGATGTTCATGTACGTCGTATGCGTGAAAAGATCGAAACCAATCCTCGTGAACCCAAATACGTCCATACCAAGTGGGGAACCGGTTACTATTTCCAGAACTGAGCCCCTTTTTATCCTAAGTATGATCAAATTTCTACGGCGACTGAAGCCATTTAACAGTATTCAATTCTATATTATTCTCATGGTTGTTCTCGCAGGTATGATTCCGGCCTTCTTTTTGACGGCGACTCTGATGAACAATTATGAAGAGGAAACGGTAGATGCAGATACCGCTACCGTGATCAATCAGGCCAATATTCTGGCCGCACAGATTTCAAAAGAAAGCTATATTACAAATGTCGGATCGCTCCGTCTGGAAGAACAGATGGAGCTGATCAGCGCTTATAATGAAACCCGTATCATGATTGTAAACAGTCAGTACGAGGTTATTTATGATACCTATGAATTCGACCTCGGCAAGACAGTAATATCGGAGTCGGTTTTTAATGCCCTGGATGGAGACGTTTTCCATAGCTACGATGCGCAGAATGAGTATATCGGTGTCGTAGTTCCGATAACGGACCAGGAGAGCGGCGAGATTAACGGAGCCCTGGCTGTGTCTGTTTCAACGACAAATCTAACAGATACCCTGCGTCATTTGTGGACAACAGCAGTGATGATCGATGCCGCTATTCTGCTGCTGGTCGTAATGCTGGCGGTTTTCGGAACCAGAAAGCTGATGAAACCCTTCGAAAAGATGTCAGATTCTATTGATCAGATGGAGATGGATTTTGCCAATGACAAGCTGAATGTTCTCGATTATGCGGAGACCAGAGAGGTTTCGGAGGCCTTTAATAAGATGCTGTCGAGAATGAAGACAGTGGATGATTCCAGAAAGGATTTTGTTGCGAATGTCTCTCATGAGTTGAAGACGCCCCTGGCCTCTGTCAAGGTCCTGGCGGACTCTCTTGTGAATCAGGAAAACATTCCGCTTGAAACCTATCAGGAGTTCATGATTGATATTACGCACGAGATTGACAGAGAAAATAATATCATCAACGATCTGCTTGCCCTGGTAAAAAATGATCAGGGTCAGGCGGCTTTGGATATAAAGAGCCGGAATATCAATGAGCTGGTAGAACAAACTCTGAAGAGACTGAAACCGATCATTGATCTGCATAATATTGAACTGGTATATGAGAAATTCAGACCGGTCACAGCGGAGATCGATGAGGGAAAGATGAGCAGAGTCTTTACCAATCTGGTAGAAAATGCGATCAAATATAATCGGGACGGCGGCTGGATTCATGTTACCCTGAATTCCGATCAGCAGTATTTCTACTTTAAGGTGGAGGATTCCGGAGTCGGTATTCCTCAGGAAGCGGTGGAGCATATTTTTGAAAGATTTTACCGTGTGGACAAGTCTCATTCCAGAGAGATCGGAGGAACCGGTCTCGGTCTTGCGATTGTCAGAAGTACGGTACTTTTGCACAGAGGCGCGATTCGGGTAGATTCTACGGAAGGAAAAGGCTCTACCTTTACCATGAGAATTCCTCTCATACATGAGGAAGGGGAATAAGGACAGAAAATGATGCGAAAAGGGTCAAGGACTTTACTGCTTTTGCTGTTTTTGCTGACTTTATTGAGCGGATGCGGCAGCAGGGAGAAAACAGAATATAGGTCTTACCAGATCGGAGCGGGTGGAAGGAGCCTGGAGGAAAGCAAGTTCAGCTTCGAATCCGAGGACAGGGATTCTATGATCGGGGAGGTCATTCAATACCTGAATGAGGATAGATTAGCGGATGATAATGAATGGACAGCCTCTGCGGATGCTCAGAAGGAGATTCCCCTTTTACCCCCTGATGTAGAGATCACAGACTGGAAGTATGAGAACGGACAGGTGACAGTGACCTTTTCGGAAAGCTATACAGAGATGGACAAGGTCAGGGAAGTCTTATGTCGGGATGGCCTTGTACAGATGCTGCTGCAGATTCCTGATGTAGGAGGCGTGGAATTCTATGTCGGGACGGAGCCGGTCAGAGATGAGGACGGAAATGAGATCGGATTGATGGATGAGGATACCTTTGTCAGCAATCCGGGATCAGAGATCAATTCTGTTAAGACAACAAAGCTGACCCTTTATTTTGCGGCAGAGGATGGAAGCGGCCTTGTAAAGGAAGAACAGGAAGTCAGATATCTGAGTTCCCGTTCTTTGGAAAGACTGGTTGTGGAGCAGGTGATTTCCGGACCGGAAGAAGAGGGACATAAGGCAACCCTGCCGGCAGAAACAGAGGTGATTAACGTAGCACTTTCCAATGGAACGTGTTATGTAAACTTTAGTAAGGATTTTAGCAAACTGATGAGTGATGTCAGCCCCAGACTGACCATTTATTCTCTTGTGGACAGCCTGTGTCAGTTGGAGGATGTAAAGCGGGTACAGATTTCCGTAGATGGGGAGACCAATCTTCTCTATGCAAATGTCATCAGCCTGGATCAGGTTTTTGAGGAGGACGATTCTCTTTTACAATAAAATAAAGTTATGATGGAAATGGAGGCGAAAAGGGTGGATGGCTAGAAGACCCATGTGCCTTGTCTTTTTCGCTTTTCTGGGAGGCATTTGTTTTGCCTATACAGGTGCCTGGCCTGTCGGTTTCTTTTTTTCTCTTCTTCTTCTTTATTTGTTCTCAGACATGTTCTATGTCTTGAAAAAGAGAAAAAAACCGCCCGGAAAAAGGGAAAAGGGGATCACATTTTTGCTCCTGCTTCTGACCCTGTCAGCTGCTTTGGCCGGCTGGATCAGGACGGAACAGGCCTGTCACAATGCCGGCTGGTATGAAGAGATGGGGCTGGATGGGCAGACAGTGGAGGTCAGCGGAATTATTTATGCAAAGGAGTGGAAAGAAAATTCCTTTGTACTTTATCTGAAGGAGACTCGCATTTTGGATGGAGAGAATCTCTATAGCGGGAATCGAATCCTCCTTCGTACTTATCTGGAAGACTCTGATTCGGAGTCGGAAATTCAATTTTTACAACAATATAAAATCGGACAGAAGATCGAGGCAGAAGGCAAGATCTCTTATTTTGATGCAGCCAGAAATCCCGGAAATTTTGATATGCAGGCCTATTATCAGAAGAAAAGGATTGATTTTGCTTTGAATATGCAGGAGAGCCGGCTGATAGAGGATAAAAGCTATTTTTATCGGGAACTTTTAAGTTATCTGAAACTGAAATTAAAATGGGTTTACATAAAATGCCTTTCGGAGGAGGAGTATGGCCTTTTGTCAACCATGCTGCTGGGGGATGATTCCCTTTTAAACGAAGAGGTGGAAGTCCTTTATCAAAAGGCGGGAATCTCGCATATTCTGGCGATCTCCGGTCTGCATATTTCTATCGTCGGCATGCTTCTTTATCAATTTCTGAGAAAAAGGGGATTGTCTTATTCCCTTGCCGGAATAGCCTCCTTTTTTCTGGTTTTCAGTTATGGTTTGATGAGTGGAATGGCACTTTCTTCACAAAGAGCCCTGATCATGTTTTTGCTGATGCTTCTGGCAAATGCGAGAGGAAAGGCCTATGATTCCTTGTCGGCTCTTTCCTTTGCGGGGATTTTTTTGCTGATGATAAATCCCCTGCAGCTCTTTACGGCTTCCTTTCAGCTGTCTTTTTCGGCTGTGGCCGGAGCGGTGCTTTTGCCCCCTTGCCTGAAGAAAACAGGGCTGGTTCGGAGAATAACAGAAGAAAGCAGTGTGGGAGAGAATACAGGAGAGAAAGGAGAAGAAGATACCGGCAAGGGAAGAGAAACAGATAGCGAGGAGAAAAGAGAGAATGAGAAAAAGAGAGCAGAAAGGATCAGAAGTTATAAAAAGGGAGCGGTAGATTCCTTCTTGCTTTGTCTGAGTATCCAGCTGGCAACTGCGCCGATTGTCCTATACTATTTCTTTGAGCTGCCCCTTTACAGTATTTTGGTCAATCTCCTGATCCTACCTTTGGCCTCCGCTCTTTTGACCTTTGGCTTTCTGGGAGGCTTTGCGGGCTTGCTAAATCTTCGGCTTGGCAGCCTTCTTTTGCTCCCAGATAAAGTGATCCTTTTCTTTTATCATCAGGTCTGCAGCTTTTTTCAGGAGCTCCCTTACAGTTCTCTCGTTTTGGGCAGGCCCTCTGCCCGGAAAATTCTTTTGTATTATCTGTTTTTGGGAGCTTTCTTTCTCCGGATTTCAATAAAGAACAAAGAGACAGAAGAGGAACAAAAGGGAAAAGAAAATAAGAAGGGAAAGGGCGCGGAAAAGGAGAAAGAAAATAGAAAGGGGAAGAGAGCGGAAAAGGAAAAAGAAAAGAGAGAGAAAAAGAGAAGGGGAAAGAAGGAAGAAAAGAGACCGGAAAAGAAGATGGGAAAGGAGTTTGGAGGGGAGGAAGAGAAGAAGGAAGCAAAGAAAAAAAGAAGAGACAGACCCGCTAGGGATGCGCTTGTATTTATGATTTTCCTTCTTTCTTTATTTCTCCTGCTGAAAGTCAGAATATCCGCACCTTTAGAGATTAGCATGGTGGATGTCGGTCAGGGGGATGGGATTTTGATTCGCCAGAGGAATGAAATGACCTGTTTTATTGACGGAGGCAGTACCGATGTGAAGAAGATGGGGAAATACCGCCTCCTTCCTTTTTTGAAAAGTGAAGGAATCGGAAAGATCGACTATTGGTTTGTATCCCACACCGATGCAGACCATATCAGCGCCCTGGAGGAGGTGTTGGAAGGAAGGTATCCTGTGAAAAAGCTGATCTTTGCAGAAGGTATGGTCTGGGACGATAAGGCAGAAAAGCTGGCTGAGCTGGCAAAGGAAAATTATACAGAGATTTATCTTATGAAAAAGGGGACAAAGTTAGAAAAGGGGGCCCTTTCTATCGGGGCGGTCTATCCTCCGGATAAGAATGCCTTCCAGGATAAAAATGATGCCAGTCTGTTGCTCTCGTTGACTTATCAGGATTTTTCCATGCTGTTTACAGGGGATATTTCTACGGAAACAGAAAAGGAACTCCTAGGGAAAAAGCTGCTGCAGCATGTGGATGTCTTAAAGGTTGCCCATCATGGATCGGCGGGTTCTTCCTCGGCAGATTTTTTAAAGGCGGTTCAGGCAAAAGAAGCTCTGATCTCTGCGGGAGTGAACAATTCCTATGGACATCCGACAAAGGAAACCCTAGAGAGGCTGGAAGAGGCTGGCTGCGTGATTTATCGGACAGATCAGGAGGGGATGATCAGAATCCTGGTCTATGAGGAAGGCTATCGGGTGACAGAATTTCTGGAAGATGATATGATAGACTAACGGCGCATTTTGTAAGGCAAGCGCTAGGAGGTGACAGGCAGTGAAAACAATTCAGGCAGACATCAAGGCAGGGAGCTTTCATTCCTGTTATCTGATCTACGGAGAAGAAAACTATCTGGTCAGACAGTATCGGGATAATTTGATCGATGCGATTACGGGCCGGGAAGACGGCATGAATTTCAGCCTCTTTCAAGGGAAAAATATTGATGTGGATCGATTGATCGATCTGGCAGAGACGCTGCCTTTTTTCGCAGAACACAGACTGATCGTGATAGAGGATTCCGGCTTTTTTAAGTCCTCCCAGGATAAGCTTGCAGACTATGTCGCGAGACTGCCCGAAAGCACAATTCTGATCTTTACAGAAGAGACGGTAGATAAGAGAAACAAGCTCTATAAGGCGATCAGTAAAAAAGGCTATGTCTCAGAGATGAAAAAGCAGACAGAGGCAACGCTGACAAAATGGATTCTCTCCCAGGTTAAAAAAGAAAAGAAGCAGATCACCCAGGAGGCGCTGAGACTTTTTCTGGAAAAAAACGGAAGCGATATGAATCTGATCAAAAATGAATTGGAAAAGCTTTTTTCCTATACCTTGGATAGAGATGGCATTACGGTGGAAGATGTTGAGGCGGTATGTTCTGCCAGAACAGAAAATCATATCTTTGAAATGGTAGATGCGATTTCTATGAAGAACAGTAAAAAAGCGTTTAGTCTTTATGCCGATCTGGTTCAGCTGAAAGAAGCGCCCGGAAGGATCTTATATCTGATCGCCAGACAGTATTCCCTTCTTTTAAAGAGTAAGGAGCTTAGGCAGGAAGGACATGATATAGCATCCATTGCCAAGACCCTTTCCCTTCCGGAATTTGCAGCCAGAAAACAGGTAAGACTGGCAACGTCCTTTGAGGCAAAGGAATTAAGAGAGAGCATTGAAAAGTGCATTGAAGCGGAGGAAGCTTTTAAGACGGGAAAGATAGAAGACCGTCTGGCCTTGGAGACGCTGATCATGGAGCTGCTTATGTAAAAAAAACCGAGGGCGACGGAACCCTCGGTTTTCTCATATGTATTGTTTTTGCTGAAGATTAAGCGAGCCTGTGAAAAAATTTCTGTAAATTAGACAATATAAGGGTCTTCTATGATAAA
>CAVHNP010000024.1:0-30774 GCA_963637505.1 Prevotella sp. CAG:279 | reverse complement strand
GCCGAGATGTTCTGCCCAGGATCAAAAACCGTTGGGAAGCCCTCAGTGCTTAGCAAGAGGCACATGGTACATGTGTCTCGAGCTTAGCACTGCTAGGAGCTTCCCTCGAGCGAGAGCGTGTTTTAGATCCGGCAGAATCATTCTCGGTCTTTTGTTTTGTTTGATCTTATCAACGTATTTTGTTCTATAACTCCAGAAATCGAACAAAAGGCCGAGAATTATCACTCGCATTCCCAAGAAAACCCGCTATAAAACTGCTGCATCACCCCCGGCAGCCTTTCCTGTAAAAGCGCAAAGGCATGCTCTCCGGTGCAGTGACCGGTCATCACCTTTTCGATGCCAAGACTGCCGATCAACTCTGCCACCTGCAGAATCTCGTCATCATTCAAAAGGAAAAGATGCAGTCCGCCGAAGTAGGCCAGGATCTTCTTCCCCGGCAATTGCTCTCTTACCTCTTCTACGATATTCTGCATACCGGTATGGGAACAGCTGTTAAAGATCACCAGGCCCTCTTTTGTATCCAGAACCAGGCTTTGCTCATGATCAAAGTTCTCCGGAGAGGGTTCGCTTTCGCCTTCCTCCATACGATAGAGTTTACCCCGCAAGGCAATCTCCTTATAATCCTTCCTGCTGTGCGGAATCAGCCAGACTCCCTCTGAAATCTCTGCAGGCCCTTTCACAAAATGCAGCCTATCAGCATACTGCTGCAAAAGACCTCTTTTGATGCCGATATAGTTCAAAGGCTCCTCTTCTTTTTGCCCATAGGCATTTTCCCTGCAGTTCTCACTCAGGTAAAAGGGAATATCCGGGCAAGCCCGAAAAAAAGCCTCCATTCCGTCCGCATGATCATAATGGGCATGGGACAAAACGCCAAAATCCACCTGCTTCATATCAATTTCCATGGCTTCGGCATTTTTCAAAAAGGCATCGCTTGCCCCCGTATCCAGAAGAATTTTCTTATCCTTATACTCAATATAGACGGAAAGCCCCCACTCATCGAGAAGGCTTTCCTCCTTTGTTATATTATCGATCAATACCCTTAGCTTCATGCGCTCTTCCTTTCACTCTGCTTTTTCTCAAAAAGACAGGCCATCCGGATTTTCTTCCGGAAGGCCCTCTCTCTTTTTTTTATTTAACTCAGTTTACAGTGTGCTTCTCAGAGCCTGATCCAGATCCTCGATGATATCTTCTACATTTTCAATACCGACGGAAAGACGAACCATATCCGGTTTTACGCCGCCTGCGATCAGCTCCTCATCTGTCATCTGACGGTGTGTGGAAGAAGCCGGATGCAGCACACAGGTATGGGCATCTGCCACATGGGTTGCGATGATGGCAAGCTCTAAATGCTTCATAAATTCTTCTGCTGCCGCTCTGCCGCCTTTTACGCCAAAGGAAATGACACCGCAGCTGCCATTCGGAAGGTATTTCTGTGCACGCTCGTAATATTTGTCTCCCTTCAGACCCGGATAGGTTACATAGGAAACAGCCGGATGCGCCTGCAGATATTCCGCTACCTTCTGAGCATTCTCACAATGTCTCTGCATACGGACCGCCAAAGATTCCAGGCCAAGATTCAGCATATAGCTGTTCATCGGAGAAGGAATTGCACCCAGGTCTCGCATCAGCTGAGCGGTTGCTTTTGTAATATATGCCTTTTCCAGACCAAACTTCTCTGCATAGGTAATGCCATGATAGGACTCATCCGGTGTGCAAAGTCCCGGGAATTTATCCGCATGTACCATCCAGTCGAATTTGCCGGAATCTACGATCACACCGCCCACGGTTGCATCGTGACCGTCCATATATTTGGTTGTGGAATGGGTTACGATATCCGCGCCCCATTCAAAGGGTCTGCAATTGATCGGTGTTGCAAAGGTATTATCCACGATCAGCGGTACCCCGTGTGCATGTGCTGCCTTGGCAAATCGTTCGATATCAAAAACGATCAGAGCCGGATTCGCAATGGTTTCTCCAAATACTGCCTTGGTATTCGGCTGAAAAGCCGCTTCCAGTTCTTCCTCACTGCAGTCCGGATCCACGAAGGTAAAATCGATGCCCATCTTTCGCATGGTCACATTGAAAAGATTAAAGCTGCCTCCGTAAATTGCTGAAGAAGCGATCACATGATCTCCTGCTCCTGCAATATTAAATACGGAAAAGAAGGTCGCTGCCTGGCCGGATGAAGTCAGCATTGCCGCACTTCCGCCTTCTAAGGCCGCTATTTTGCCTGCAACCATATCATTGGTCGGGTTCTGCAGTCTTGTGTAAAAATAGCCTTCTGCCTCCAGATCAAAGAGCTTACCCATGTCTGCGCTGGTGTCATACTTGAAAGTCGTGCTCTGAATGATCGGAATCATTCTGGACTCTCCGTTTTTGGGTGTATAACCTGCTTCGATACATTTTGTTTCCTGTCGCATTATCCTTATACCTCCTATGCTTTTACTACTTAACTATGTTTTATCATAGCATAGATTTTTCCCAGTCACAGAAGATTTCCTGAATTTCCTCCATTTCCCGGACAAAATGTACCTTTTCCAGATTTTCCCTGAGCAGAAAGCCTTCCTCCACCATATAGTCCAGTTCTTCTCTCAGCCTGTCATAAAAGCCTTCTACATTATAGAAAATGATCGGGCAGGAAAGCTTCCCCAGAAAGGTCAGGGTCATTACCTCCGAAATTTCCTCCAGGGTTCCGATTCCGCCCGGAAAGGCCAGAAAAGCCTCGCCCAGCTCAATCATTTTCTGCTTGCGCTCCGCCATTGTTTCCGTCACGATCAGCTCGCTTAGATCCAGCTGAACCACGCCCTGGCGAATAAAAAATTCCGGTTCCACGCCGATCACCTTTCCCTTTTCTGCCTGAGCCGCCTGGGCAAGCTGTCCCATCAGACCGGCCCTGCTGCCTCCGTAAATCAGGGTATGCCCTTCTCTTGCGATCCAGCCCCCGAGTTCCCGGACTCTTTCCTTATACAGGAGATTTTTTCCTTCATTTGACCCCAGATATACTACGATCTTCATTCTTTACTTTCCTCTTTGAAATTTTCTCTTATCCTGTCCACTTATCTGGTCACGCCTTCCAATCTGATCTTAAGATTTATTTTCGTTTTGGCGCTATGATTATGTCCAGTTTTCTTATACTATAATCCCAGACAAAACAAAACCTAATACGAAGCAAGAGCACGAGGTAAGCATCACTTTCCGACGGAACAAAACTTCCTTTCCACTTACCTGTGCTGCTTCAGGGCCGGGCTTTGACAGTGCCCGCCAAATCCAACAGTTGACAGAGGGACATGCCTTGTGTATAGCCTTTTGATCATAACACAATTATTCAACGAGAAAAAACGCTTCCGGAATTGAGACTAACCCCCTCCCACTTCCTCAGGGCGTTTTTTTCTTGTCCTTTTATGCCAATAAAGCAAGGCCTCATGCCTTTTTTACATTTAACATTTCTCTTTCTTCCCCTTATATTGAACTTACAAGAGGTCACCGAAAACTGCAATAGGAAAGGAGCAGATGTATATGAAACCCTTCGTAAAAGTAAATGGCATCATAGATAGCCCCCAGTACCGGCTCGTGAAACGCTTTGCCGAGTCTGAATTCTGGAAAAGTGAATTTGACGATCTTTTTGCCGAGGATATTAAGGTTGAATTTCCTCATGCTGTCCCAGGCATCCCTATGTATATGATTCCTTACGAATTCAATGAGGTTTTCCGCTTCTGGCTGCGTCAGACCGTAAAAAGCCACAAAGCCGTCTATGAACCCTGTATCATCCCGACTACCGATCCGGATCTTTTCTGGCTGATCCGCTGGGCGGAGGACGAGGTTTATTGGGCGAAAAAAGAGGGCAGCTTCAAATGCGAATTCGTAGACCGTATTCTTGCAAAGGATGGAAAGATTGCCGAATTCCGGGAATATGCAAATCCGGTCTCCTTTTACAATGCCATTGATCTGGTTCTCCCGAATTTTAATTATCTGGATGATATTGCCAAGGAAGCTCCCTCTACCCGTATGCCGGAAGATGCCGCTTCCCATTTCAGCCGGGAGGAAAATGTGGCACGGGCCATTGCAAATTTCGCAAACCCCATCAACGGACATGACGAGGATCCGGAATCTATCTATGCCAACAATGTTGTCATGCTTTGTCCCTTCGTTCCCCGGGATATGCCGGAATATTACAGCGGGGAAGACTTTGATATTCAGACAGACTGGATGTTCCGCTGCTGCGTAGAATGGGAAACCATCGAAAAGGTTCCTTTCTATCAGTCGATTGATCCCAACATCATCATCGTGGAAAGCTACGGAAAGGGTCGTATGCTCTGGAGCAATCACGAGGGCCATTATACCCAGCGCGAGCTTCAGATCGTTCATCTGGATGATGCCGGCAAAGTCGACCACTTCCGTGTTTACTTCAACAGCATGAATAAGTTTTTCTCTATGAATCAGATTCTGCCCGCTTTTCCTTATTTTAATTATTGATCCCTAGGAAGAATTTTAGGTAATCGGATTCTCCGATTACCTAAAATTCCTGTTGGAAACTCCTAACTGATGGCATATAATAGGGGCATGTTTTTTTACAAAAGCTGCTTCTGTACAGCTGATTATCCGGGCATTCAGGAAATATTTCCCCTGCTCGGGCAAATCTTTCAGATAGGATGTGATTTTTTTGAAAAGAATTGGTCTTTTAACCAGCGGAGGAGACTGTCAGGCCTTAAATGCCACCATGCGAGGCGTTGTCAAGGGTCTGACCCACAGTATCGATGAACTTGAAATATATGGTTTTCTTGACGGCTATAAGGGTCTGATCTACGGAAATTACCGTCTTATGAACGCCAGTGATTTTTCCGGAATTCTGACAAAGGGCGGCACCATCATCGGCAGTTCCCGCCAGCCCTTCAAGCTGATGCGTACACCGGACGAAAACGGTCTGGATAAGGTAGAAGCCATGAAGCAGAATTATTATAAGCTTCGTCTGGACTGCCTGGTCATCCTCGGCGGAAACGGCACCCAGAAAACCGCCAACCTTCTTCGTGAGGAAGGACTGAATGTCATTCATCTTCCCAAAACAATCGATAACGATATCTGGGGCACCGACATGACCTTCGGCTTCTACAGCGCGGTCAATATCGCAACGGAAGCTATCGACTGCATTCATACCACGGCTGCTTCCCATAACCGTATTTTTATTGTAGAAATCATGGGACATAAGGTAGGCTGGCTTCCCCTCTATGCCGGAATCGCCGGCGGCGCGGACATTATCCTTCTGCCTGAGATTCCTTATGACATCGACAAGGTCATCGAAGCCATCGACAAGCGCTCCCAGGCCGGAAAAGGCTTTACCATTATTGCAGTCGCAGAGGGTGCGATCTCCGTGGATGATGCAGCCCTGCCCAAGAAAGACTACAAAAAGAAGAGAGAGAAGAAGGAATGGCCCTCCGTCTCCTATAAGATTGCTGACGAGATCGAAGAAAGAACCGGCCTTGAGGTTCGTATTACCGTTCCGGGTCACACCCAGAGAGGCGGCAGCCCCTGCCCCTATGACCGCATTCTTTCCACCAGAATCGGTTCTGCCTGTGCGGAATTGATCTTAAATGAGGAATATGGCTATATGGTCGGCATCAAAAACGGCAGCTGCACCAAGGTTCCACTTGAAGAAGCCGCCGGAAAGCTCAAGACCGTAGATCCGAAGGGAGAAGAAATCCGCGAAGCAAAGCGGATCGGTATCAGCTTCGGAGATTAGACAAAATGTGTTGATAGCTAACTTCAGGCAAAAAGGCCGAGAATGATCCTGGGCAGAACATCTCGGCCTTTTATTTTATGCTTTCCTTACATCTTCCCATTCATCGACAGGGCAATTCTGCCCTTCTTTTTATCGACCGATACCACCATCACATCTACAATATCACCGACTTTTACTACATCCATGGGATTTTTTACATAGCGGTCGGACAGACGACTGATATGAACCAGACCATCCTGATGGACACCGATATCCACAAAAGCACCGAAATCAACGATATTCCGGACGGTTCCCTTCAGCTCCAGTCCCGGTGTCAGATCATCTAAGGTCATAACATCTGACTTTAAGATGGGCTTTGGCATATCCTCTCTCGGATCTCTTGCCGGCTTCTCCAGCTCTTCCAGAATATCATTAAAGGTAATCTCTCCGATCTCCAGCTTCTTCGCCATCTGCTTCTTATCCTTTACCAGAAGACGAGCCATATGGAAGGAGGAAGCCTCATCTGTCAGCTTCAATTCCTTCAGCATCTGCTTCACCGCACTATAATTTTCCGGATGAACCGCTGTTGCATCGAGGGGTTCTTTTCCGTCATTGATCCGAAGGAAGCCGGCGCACTGCTCAAAGGCCTTCGGTCCCAGCTTTGCCACCTTCAAAAGCTCTCTTCTGCTTGTGAACTTTCCGTTTTCTTCTCGATAGGCAACAATATTTTTGGCCAGAGTCTGGGAAATTCCGGAAATATAGGACAGAAGGGAGAAGGATGCTGTATTCAGATCGACACCGACCTTATTTACGCAGTCTTCTACCACGCCCTGCAGGGCTTCATCCAGCTTTTTCTGGTTCATATCATGCTGATACTGACCAACGCCCACTGCCTTTGGATCGATCTTGACTAGCTCTGCTAAAGGATCCTGCAGACGTCTTGCCATAGAAGTCGCACTTCTTTGTCCGACATCCAGATCCGGGAATTCCTCCGTTGCCAGCTTACTTGCACTGTAAACAGAAGCACCCGCCTCATTTACAATGATATACTGCAGGGACTGCTCCTTCGGATTCTCCTTGGCATACTCCCGAATAATCTCCACAATGATCTGCTCCGATTCCCTGGAAGCCGTTCCGTTGCCGAGGGAGATCAGATTGATACCATGCTTTTTGATCATGCTCTTGATCTTTTTCTTTGTTTCCTCTGTCTTAAACTGAGGCGCGGTCGGATAGACCACTGTCGTATCCAAAACCTTTCCGGTCGGATCTACAACCGAGATCTTGCAGCCTGTTCGAAAGGCCGGATCCCAGCCAAGGACAACCTTGCCCGCGATTGGCGGCTGCATCAGAAGCTGGGCCAGATTGGAACGGAAAACCGTGATTGCCCCATCCTCTGCCATTTCTGTCAGCCGGGTTCTGAGTTCTCTCTCGATCGCCGGTGCAATCAGACGATGATAGGCATCCTTTGCCGCCTCTGATAAAAAGGCTCTGCTTTCCGGATCCGCATTATTCTTACGGATCAGCTTTCTTTCCAGATAAGCCTGGATTTTCTCCTCCGGTGCTTCTATCTTTACCGTCAGAAATCCTTCCTTTTCTCCTCGGTTGATCGCCAGAATCCGATAGCCCTTGATCTGGGCGATTGCCTCTGAAAAATCAAAATACATTTCATAGACATCCCGGCGGTCAGCGCCCTTCTTCCCTTTCTTCTCTTCGCTTTCTTCCTCTGCCTTTTTCTTCTGCGGCTTTTCTGCTGTCAGGATCTGTCCCTTTGACCAGCTGATATCCCTGATCCATTCTCTGTAAGCTGCATTATCACTAATCTGCTCCGCCAGAATATCCATGGCTCCCTGCAAGGCATCCTGGGGACTCTTCACCCGAAGGCTCTCTTCCATTTCTTCTGCCTCAGCGCTTACATAAGGCTCTGCTTCCTCCAGGAGTCCCTTCAGATCTTTCTGTCCCAGGATCTTTTCTGCCAAAGGCTCTAAGCCCTTTTCCTTTGCCACGGAAGCCCTGGTCTTTCTCTTCGGCCGGAAGGGACGGTAAAGGTCATCTACTGCAACCTGGGTCATCGCCTCTTCAATCTGCTTTTTCAGCTCCTCTGTCAGCTTTCCCTGGCCTTCGATGGATTTTAAAACGCTTTCCTTTTTCTCCTCCAAGGCCCGCAGATAGCTTAGGTTCTCATTCAGTTCACGCAGCTGCTCATCATTCAAAGAGCCCGTTGCTTCCTTTCGGTATCTGGCAATGAAGGGAATGGTATTTCCTTCATCGATCAACTTTACCGCTGCCTCTACCTGTCCGTTTCTGACAGACAGCTTTTCCGCAATACTTTTTATGATATCCATTTTTATTTTACCTTTCGTGTAAACGATATTCTTCTATTCCGTCGCAATCCCTGCTCTTCCGCAAAGATAAATATCCCGGCGGATATTTTTCAAAGAGGGCATTTTATTTCTGACCGCCCGGATTTCTTCCGGATCAAAGACGGCATAGATCAGCCCTTCCTCCTCTCCGGCTTCTGCTAAGATCTCTCCCCAGGGATCAATGATCATAGAATGTCCATAGGCCTGAAACTGCGGCTTTTGTCCGATCTGACCCGCAGCCATCACATAGCAGGTATTCTCGATTGCCCTTGTCCGAAGAAGGCATTCCCAATGAGCCCGGCCCGTCTCTGCCGTAAAGTTCGCCGGAAGGAAAAAGAGCTCTGCCCCCTCCTCTGCCATCGTGTGAAAAAGTTCCGGAAAGCGCAGATCATAACAGATCGCAAAGCCAACCTTTCCGAAGTCTGTCTCCGCAAGAAGGATCTCCTCGCCCTCCGTGACGTCATCCGCTTCTCTTACACTGGCTCCGCCCGGAATATCTGCTTCAAAGAGGTGAATCTTATGATACTTGGCCAGAAGCTTTCCCTCCCGGTCGAAAAAGAGACTGGTATTATAAGGCTTTCCCATCTCATTCTTCTCCGAAAAGCTGCCGCAATGCAGGTAAATATGATTTTTTTTGGCGATCGCCGCCAGCTCCTTCGCATAGGCTCCATCCGCCTTTTGGGCATGTTCCTCCATCTGATTTCCCAGATAAATGGCATGTTCCGGAAAAAGGATCAGATCCGTTCCCTTTTCTGCTGCCTCCCTGCTCATCTGTCTGATCTTGGCCAGGTTTTTTTCTTCCGATGCCCCGGAATCGATCTGGGCAACTGCCAGCTTTCTTTTCATGCTTTCACCTCTGTCGTTATGGTCTTCTTTATACACTGCTCTTTATTTAAAAGCAATTTTCTCATGTTGTCAAACCATCGTTACTGGCAAGGTAATCACTAGCTATGCTGCACCGTGCTAGCACAAAATAATGACAAGAAGGCTGAGAATGATTCTGCTGGATCAAAAACACGCTCTCGCTCTATATCGTATCGCCCTAGCGATGCGATGCACGCGAGGCGCCATCGTGCAAAGCACGATTTAAAATGGCGCCGGAGTCCCGAACGAAAAACCCAGCAGTTGCTAAGCTCGAGGCGCATGTAGCCATGCACCTCTTGCTAAGCACTGGGGTTTTTCAACGGTTTTTGATCCTGAGCAGAACATCTCAGCCTTTTACTCAATTTCTATAAGCCGCAAAAGAAGCATATTCCTTGGAGAGCTGCCTGCTCCCCTTTGGAATATGCTTCTTTCTTTTCATACGATAAGCTCCTCAAAAGGAAGCTTCGACCTGTCTAATACTTACTTCTGCACAATGTGAAGTACGCCATAGCTGTCATCTAATACGACATTGATATTGGAATCATCCAGATCTCCGTCGATCTCACTTGCATAAAGTGTGATCTGCTCATCTCCGTCTGCACTTGTTACTTCAAAGCCGGCCTTCTCCGGAACATTGATCGTAACATCACCATAAATTTCAATGGCTGCTTCAGCTGCGAACATCTCATGGAAGGTCTTGTCATCCATAGAGATCGGTGCACCTAAATTATCGTCAATTGAAAGAATGGTTCCTGTGTTCAGATTCAGAGTTGAATCAACCAGCTTGATCACAGCCTTTTCCGAACGGGTTACCGATCCGATAGAATCGCCGTTCAGAACAGAATTAACAAGAATCAAAGAACCTGTATCCGTGATCAGAGAAGTATTATTCTGGAACATATAATTCGCATCTTCAATGTAGCTGTTCTCGTAATACATGGAAGCGTAACCGTTGATGGAGCCTCCGTTTCCATACTTCAATACGGAATTCTTATTAATTACGGTTGTCGGCTCATCTGTTACAAAGCCGCCTTCTGCAACTGCATTTTCAAATACGATATTGCCGCCCCAGAAATCAGAAGAGAACTGTCTTCCGTTCGGATTCAGGACTGACGTTCCGTCATAATGCAGGGTTCCGTTATAAACGGTATTGGACATATGCTGTCCCTGGCTGAATACAACGCCGCCTTCTACATTGATCGCTGCGCCGAAGGCATTAAAGAGACCGCCTGCCATGGATGCAGATCCGGAAGGTCCGTCCAGCATCAGTTCACCGTTTGTTGTCTTCAGATAAACCTTGGTATCATGTCCCCAAGCCGGAAGAACCGCACCGATACCATCTCTGTAGTAAGCATTTGCTGCCGTCATATTGTGACCCAGGGTCGGCATGGCCGGCATGGATCCTTCGATCCCAAGAATACTGGATGCCTCAGTATTGTCTCCGCTGGAAGCAAGAAGAGAATTCGTAAGTGTCACTTTTCCCTTTGTAACATAGAGAGCGGTCGGCTCATCTGTTGCAAGAGACTGATCCGTAAAATCTTTATCCTCATCTACGACAAGGGCTGCTGTCTCTTTGATCACGCTGCCCATATCAGAGGAGGGATCTGACTGAACCTTCTCCTGGAAAGTTGCATCCGGAGAATCCTTCTGTGTTACGTATTTTTCAACCTGCTGGAGGACTGCTAATGCATTCAGCTTGTCTGTAGAATATCCGCCATAGCTGATCCCAAGCTGATCCTTCAGGGCTGCTGCTTTCTCTTCATTCGTCTCTGCCTTGGTCTCCAGCAGCTTTTCTGCTGCCTTCTCTCCATCCTCGTTCAGGGATGCATAAGGTGAAACAAGAGCATTATAAACTGCCGTCATCAGGTATTCTTCATCTACCTTTTCAGCCGTTCCCAGTTCCGTTACGCCATCGATATTGGTCAGCTTGCCGTCTTTGTCCTTCTCTGTGTAAAGACCGTTAAATACACCTGCGTAGAGATTTGCCGAAACAGAATCCGAATACTGGTCATTGCCGCCCATTACGCCTACGCTATCCGTCGGATCCGTGAATCCGTCTGCTGTCGTATTGACATCGATCACGATCTGGAACTCGCGATAAAGGGCTACGGAAAGCTCAAAACGATAGAAGCTGTCACCAAACTCATGCATAGTAGCACCGCTGTTTGTAATACCTGCATGCAGCCACCAATCAGCTACCTTCTTATCGTCCTTTGTCAGATCTGCCAGATCCTCGAAATCCTCTGTATCCATCAGATCCTGATTGCCGCCGATATAAACCTTAGAGGATTCATTTTCCGGAGCATAGTCGGAAAGCTTAATGCTGCTGCCGTCATTCAGCTCTTTGGTAAAGGAATCATCTGTTTCATCCGCTACCACATAAACAACAGTCGTATAAGCATCCTTTCTTGCTGTACTGAGATAGAGGACGGTATTCTCCTTTCCGCTAAGGCCGGACACCTTCAGCTTATCTCCGTCAATTACTACTGTGATGCCCTCTGCCTCTTTTGTCAGATCCCTGTCCGTGTATGCCGTAACCAGCTCCGGATCCTCACTGCTGAGAACAAATTCTGCATCTCCGCTCTCTTCTGTATTTGCCACAAACATGCCATAATAATCAAATGACACCTCTGTATCCTTTGACTCTACAACATACTCACCCAAGGATAAGAAGCCGCTTAGATCAGCCGGCTCTGCAGCTGCCATGCCCGGCATACCGCCACCTCCGGCATCTGCACTTTCTGCATCTCCGCTTGCATTTCCGGCATCTCCTGAATCTGTATCAGCACTTTGTGCCCCTCCGCTCGCTGATCCGGAACTGCTGCCACCACTACTACTTCCTGTGCTACTTCCGCACGCGGTCATAGACAGAACCATTGCCGCCGTCAGAAGAAGCGCTACCGCTTTTCTTTTCATATTTACTCCCCTTTCTGTCAATTACCCCTATTGACATTTCTTTTCATCATAAAATCATTCTATATTACTTACCATTTTCTTTGCAACTTAATTTTTGAATATACATATAGGATAAATTTAGGGAGTTGCCTGTTATTTTGCTTCATTCTTTCAGATTTGTCCGAAATTTCTATTTTGTGCTAAATAGCCTCTGTATTACTATGCCGATCCGGACTGCAAAAGAATCCCCACTTTCCTGCCTGAATAAGCTATAATATCCTTGCGAAAGAATTGAAAGGAGAAAAGTCATGGCACTTACGACAGAATATAAGATGGCAAAGGGTCTGATTCTCATCACGGCAGACGGTTATCTCGGAGATGAGGATTTTTATATGATCCAGGATGTGATCAAGGAAGTTCTTCAGCCGGAATCCATCACCTACGGCGTGGACTCCCTGGGCGCAACCGGTTCCTTCATCAAGGACGGCCTGGTCATCCGCATGAGCAGCGAAAGTCCTTTTGATGCCTGCTGCTTTGATTTTAAAGAAGATGATTTTACGGCGGAAGAAAGAGAAAAGATCGATGGCTGGCTTGAAGAGATCATGACCGAGGTGCATAAAAGAAAAGCACCTCAGGATCATTCAGATGAGTGGTAAATGAACAATCACTCAGCCTCTTCCCAGCGGTAATTTACTCTGTGATTTCCATCAAAGTCGGTAACGAAGGTCAGCTTTCGGTCTTCGTTTCCGGCTTTTATTATATAAGGCTCTGCCTTGCGCAGACCTTTTTCCATCCAGAAAAGGCCATAAAGCGCATGCTCTTTTTCATCCAGCTCCAGCCTTCCGCTCCCACCGTTGGGCAAAAAAAGCGGCCGGTATTCTTCGATACTATCCAAAAAGCTGTCCCGATCCGACTTTTCCGGGATCTTTTCCAGGTCTGCATCCAGCATAAAATAATAGGGGGTTGCAAAGTTTGCAAGGGCGCGTTCTCTTTTTATGGTTATGGTTCTCATTACTCTGTTCCTCTCTGTTTTTTGTTTATCATAACATAGAAAGTTATCGAGCAAAATGTGTTGATGAAAACCAAACAAAGGCCGAGAATGATCCTAGGCAGAACATCTCGGCCTTGTGCTTGCTGTATTTTACGAAAAGCAGCTACGCCCCCTCTTCGATCACTTCCATATAAAGCTCATGCCAGATATCAAAAGCTTTGCGGAATTTAAACCGCATCTCTTCTCTCTGTTCTTCCTCTGATTTTAAGCCCTCCAGAAAGTCCCTCTCTCCGAAGCGGATCGTTGTTTTATAGATATCCATGGTCTCATCCTTATAAACCTTCCAAAGAACCTCCAGCATACCGGCAAGCCCATGGGAATCTTCATGATCCCACCATTTGAAGATATAATCGATTCCCGCCAGATAGGGAAAGGACTCTGTTTTCAAAAAGCGGACGCCTTCCGGATCTTCATAGAAAACATCTTCCCATTCTCTGTATCCGGCGTCCTTATGTTCCAGCCAGCTGGTTCTGATCTTATCTGCAAGACGGTTTGCCATATTGTCCTTGGCTAAAACTGCCGGCGTTTTTTCCATTACCTGTCCGATCAGCATTTTATTTCTCCTTTCTTACAGGATTTGACAAGTTTTCTTTTTCATAAAGCAAAGACAGCAGATCAGGCCTGCGAAGCACACTAGCATGCTGAGTAAAAATCTGATCTCATTTCCCTGCGATACATATTCCGTATGATTGAGCAGAAAGACGATCTCCAGACTGCAGGGAAGGATCAAAAGAAGACTCATTCCCTTCAGGGAACGAAGGATCCTTCTATAGCTGCCGCAGTAGCCCCTGTAAGTCATCCTCTCGCCCTGCGTCATGGCCGTAATAATTCCCACGCAGAAATAAAACAAAGGAAGGAGGGCGAAAAGAAAGGTCAGGCCAATGTAAGGGATCTTATTGCCTGTTGCATTTGAAAAGGCGGCAAGCAGGTAGGAGATCAGAATCCAGGCCGCAAAGAAGGCATAGCCTGCCTTTACCCTTCCTGCCTCTTTTCCTTCTCTTCCGTAGCCATAATATTCCCCGGAATAAGTATAGACACGGATCGTCCCTTTTCCCTTTTTCTTTGCTCTCTTTTCGCACTGATAACCGGTAAAATACCAGTCCTGTCTAAGCCATGACATAGGCGCTTCTCCTGCTAATTACTTTCTTCTTTTTTCGGAAGGTGATTGATCTCTTCCGCATTGTGACATGCCACAAAATGATCCGGCAAAAGCTCTTTGATCTTAGGCGTTTCCTGCCTGCAGATATCCGTTGCATAGGGACAACGGGGTGCAAAACGGCAGCCCGGCTTTGGATTGACCGGTGAAGTGATCTCTCCCTGCATTCGGATCCTTTCCCTCTCCACATGAATAGAGGGAACCGGGATGGCAGAGAGAAGACCTTTACTGTAAGGATGCAGAGTATTTCGGAAGAGCTCGTCTGCCTCGCATTTTTCTACGAAGCTTCCCATATACATTACCAGGATCTCATCTGAAATATGTTTTACAACCGAAAGATTGTGGGTAATGAAAATATAGGTAAGTCCTCTTTGCTCCTGGATTTCCTTTAAGAGGTTCAGAACCTGAGCCTGAATGGAAACATCCAGGGCGGATACCGGCTCATCACAAACGATGAAGTCCGGATCGGAAGCCAGGGCTCTGGCAATTCCGATTCTCTGTCTTCTTCCGCCATCCAGCTCATGGGGATAAGACTTTGCGAAGCGTTCTGCCAGACCAACCGTATCCATCAGTTTTTTTACTTCCGGCAGGGCTTCTTTTTTATTCTTTGCCTTACCGCAAATGGTAAGGGGCTCTGCGATCAGTTCCTGCACCGTCATTCTTGGATCCAGTGAAGAATAAGGATCCTGGAAGATCATCTGCATATGACTGCAATAGCTTCTGCGTTTTTTTCTGGAAAGATGGGTGATATCCTCGCCTTTGAAGAGGATGCTTCCTCCTGTTGCTTCATCCAGACCCAGGATTGTTTTACCGAGGGTTGATTTGCCGCATCCGGACTCTCCTACCACACCCAGGGTCTTTTTCTGTCCGATCGAAAAGGAGATATCTTCTACTGCATGCAGAAGGCCCCTTTTGGTCTTGTAATATTTACATAGATTTTTTACCTCAAGCATTTCTTCTGCCATGCTACCTTACCTCCTCTCTTTCCTTGCAATAAGGACATTTTACGAAATGTCCCGGACTGATTTCCCTGGTCGGAATGTTTCCGCTTCTGCAGGCCTCTGTTGCAAAGGGACATCTCGGTCCAAATTTGCATCCTTCGGGCAGATTCATCGGATCCGGCATCAGACCGGGAATCGGTTTTAATCTGTCCTTCTGCTCCAAGGTCGGAATGGAATCAAAGAGTCCTACCGTATAAGGATGCGCCGTACGGTCGAAGATTGCCTCAACCGGGCCGTATTCTACGATCTCGCCGGCATACATGATCGCTACTTCATTACAAGACTCTGCTACAATACCCAGATCGTGGGTGATCAAAAGCATTGCCGTATTGAACTTGTTCTTCAGATCATTGATCATGTCCATTACCTGAGCCTGAATGGTCACATCCAAGGCTGTTGTCGGCTCATCTGCCAGAAGCAGCTTGGGATTGCAGGCAAGCGCCATGGCGATGACGGCTCTTTGCTTCATGCCTCCGGAGAACTGATGCGGATAATCGCTGCCTCGTTCCGCCGGAATGCCTACCATCTCCAGCATTTCTGCCGCTCTTGCAACTGCCTCTGCCTCTGTGCATTCATGATGCATGCTGATCGTTTCTTTGATCTGATCTTCGATCGTGAATACCGGATTTAAGGCTGTCATCGGATCCTGAAAGATCATGGAAATCTCGCCGCCGCGAATCTCCCTGAGTCTGTCTTCCTTCATTTCGCCGATATTTTCGCCGTTGTAAAGGATTTCTCCGGATAACTGCTTGGCCGGAGGAGACTGGAGCAGGCGAAGGATCTGCAAGGCTGTTGTAGACTTGCCGGCTCCGGTCTCCCCTACCAGGCCCAGGGTATGTCCTGCTTCTAATTGTAAATTGATATGATTGACTGCTTCTACCTCTCCCGCTTCCGTGAAGTAGTGTACGGTCAGATCATTTATTTCTAATAAGTTCATACATTATCCCTCTCTTACTTTTTCAGTCTCGGATCCAATGCATCGCGAAGGCCGTCACCCAGAAGGTTGAAGCACAGCATTACGATGGCAATGACGATACCCGGGAAGGTGATAAGGGGCCAGAATTCTCTGATATACTGCTGGCCGGAGGAAAGCATATTGCCCCATTCCGGTGTCGGCGGCTGCACGCCAAGTCCGAGAAAGGACAGGCCTGCAATACCTGTGATCGCACCACCGATCGACATGGAGAACTGGACAATAACCGGTGCTAAAGCGTTCGGGATCAAATGTGTCAGAATGATCTTTTTGTCGCTTGCACCAAAGGATCTTGCTGCTGTCATATATTCCTGATCCTTCAGGAGAAGAATAGAAGATCTCAGCACTCGGGTCAGAGGTGAGATAGAGCTTACGCCCATTGCGATCGCTGTATTGACAAGGCCCGGTCCTAAGGCTGCCGAGATCGATAAGGTCAGAAGCAGTCCGGGGATTGCCATGAAAATATCTACCACTCGCATGATCGCCGAATCAACCATACCACCATAAAATCCACATAAGGAACCGAGGAACATAGCCACGATAAAGGCGATCACAACCGACATCAAAGCAACCAGGAGAGAAATTCTTCCGCCGTAAAGAATACGGGTCAGGATATCTCTTCCGAAATCATCGGTTCCGAAAATATGAGCCATACAAGGATAAATAAAACGTTCTGTCAAATTCTGCTTTGCCGGATCATAAGGTGCGATGATCGGTGCCAGCAAACAGCCAATTACGATAATTCCCAATATGATAAGGGAAATCAGAGCCATTTTATTTTGCTTGAAACGGTGCCAGATCTCTCCGGGTTTGCTTCTTTTTACCGCATAATAGGTAGGAGCTGCTTTTCTTTTTTTCTTTAAAACGGTCATGATGCTCCACCTCCCTTTGCCTTCTTCGCCTTTGGTTTGGAGCCTGCTGTATACTGGGCCTTAATTCTCGGATCGATAAAGGCATAGCAGATATCGGTAACAAGGTTCATAGCAGTTACGATAAAGGCACAAACCAAAACGCAGCCTTGTACGGTAATATAATCCTTGCCGTTGATGGAAGAATTCATTAAGAGTCCCAGACCCGGAATGTTAAAAATGGTTTCTGCAATGATCGAACCTGTCATAGCCACGCCAAGTGACATACCGACGATAGTTGCCACCGGAATCATGGCGTTTTTCAAGGCATGCTTCCAGATAACCTGCTTTTCCGTAAGACCTTTGGAACGGGCTGTCCGGATATAATCCTGCCGGATAACCTCCAGCATGGAAGATCTTGTCATTCTCATCATCATGGTGATCGGTCCGATTCCTGTCGCAATGATGGGCAGAACCAGATTCCGCCAGGAACCCAGGCCCGAGATCGGAAGCAGATGCAGCTTCAAACCGAAGATCAGCATCAGGATCTGTGCCAGCCAGAAGTTGGGGATTGCGGAAAGACCAACACCGAATACGGTTGTTCCGTAATCGATGGGAGTATTCTGCTTTACCGCTGCCAGAATACCAAGAGGTACCCCGATCAATACAGAAAAGATAGTGGATAAGACACCGATCTCAATTGTAACCGGCAGTCTCTGCATGATCAGGGTAGACACCTTGACGCCACTGTAAATATAGGATGTTCCAAAATCACCCTTTGCAATAATATTCCAGAAATAACTGCCCAGCTGAACGATATAAGGTCTGTCCAGACCGAGAATGTGATTTTCCTGTTCAATCATTTCCGGCGTAGCATTTTGTCCAAGAATGATCGATGCCGGCTGCGTCGTTGAAAAATAGTTGATCGTAAATACGATGATAACGCAGCCGATCAGCACCGGGATCATCATGACTATGCGATGTAAAATATATTTAGCCATGCCGGCCTCCTTTGTCCTTAAAGTCTTCCTGCCGCATTTTCATGCGGCAGGAAAGAAAGAATAAATCTGTTTACTGATCTCCGGATTCTGCGCTTGCTGCTGCCAGTCCGTAGTATCCGATTGCCTGCTCACTGTCGAGACTCTCTTCAATACCTGTGATATCGTTATGATATGCATAGGAAACAGTTGATACGGTAAGGGGAACATTTACATAGTTATCATGAATCATTTCCTGCAGCTGGTGATATTCCTCTGCTCTGACTTCCTGTGACTCTGTTGAATAGTTTGCCTTATAAACCAGATCCAGCATTTCCTGTCCTTCTTCATCCTCAGAGAATCTGCCACAGGTTGCATTGTTGCCTTCTACCGGCTCAAAAGAGTTCAGGCAGCCGGCCGGGTCAACGGATCCGATGAATCCGCCGAAGGAAGCTTCAATTCCACCGCCGAGCATTTCGCCGATAAAGGAAGCGGCTTCCATACCGTTTACTTCCATATTGATGCCAACCTCTGCAAGGTAAGCCTGAATTGCTTCTGCAAGGTCATCATTGAATCCACCTGCCATATAAGTGAAGGTAAAGCTGAGCGGATTAGACTCGTCATAGCCAGCCTCTGCGAGGAGTTCTTTTGCATGCTCCGGATCATAGGGATAAGCTTCCTGACTCTCATAGCCCCAGCTTGTCGGTGCCAGAACAGAATCCGCAACCTCACAGGAATCTCCGCAGATGGTTGTTACCATGGTATCGACATCGATTGCTTCTGCAATGGCCTCTCTGACTCTGACATCATCGAATTTGTCTGTTCCGATTCGGTCGAAGTTAAATACGCTTACGCTCTGGGAAGCAAAGTTCTGAACCGTTGCATCCTGTACTTCTCCCTTTTTGATTCTTTCGATGTTTTCATTACTGGACAGATAAATGAAGTCAACCTCGCCATCCTCGAAAGCCATCATTCTGGTTGTTTCGTCTGAATAGAACTTCACATTGATGGTGTCATAATATGGCTCATCGCCCCAGTAATTATCGTTTTTCTTTAAGGTCAGCACATCGCCTCTGTTCCATTTGTCCAGAACGTAGGGGCCTGTTCCAACCATCTCATTTGTCATATCGCCGCTCTCGCTGATCCATTCCGAATCATAAATATATAAGCCGGCGCCGCCCATATTTTCGATCAGGGTCGGTGAATAACTTGTCAGCTCAAGAACAACCTTGTTGCCCTCGAAAGTGGACTTATCCATATCAACCATGCTGAATCTGGAAGATTTGGATACGGACTGCATCAGAAGCTCCAAAGAAGCCTTTACATCTTCTGCATCAAAATCGTCTCCGTTTGAGAACTTAACGCCATCACGCAGGGTAATGGTAAGCTCCAGATCACCGGTCCACTCCGCATCGGTTGCCAGAAGCATGACCTGATTACCATCATTATCAAAACGCCATAATGTCTCATATACACACTTATCAACAAAGGTTGCACCTTTTCCGTTCGCATCATCCGGATTTAAGCTGGTCGGTTCTCCGTCCGCACCGAATGTGATTGTTTTCTCTGCTGAAGCCGATCCGCCCGAAGCAGAACCGGAGCCTCCACAGGCCGTCAGCGAAAAAGTCATAGCAACTGCTAAGCCAAGCGCTAATAATTTTTTCAAATTTTTCACGTTTTATCCTCCTCATAAAATCCATTTACAGGTATTCCCTACCCTCGAGCAATTATCTTTCGTTTCTTACGTGCTCTTCGTAAAAACCCCACTTCACTGTTTCTTTGTGCACTTTCCACAGTTTTCTTGTTGACCTTTTGCTTTTTCCACCGCATTTTTATCAACTTCTGATTCCATAATTCCATATTTGCCTTCTAGCGTCCAATATTTTAAAATGATTCTGAATGATAGGCGAAAGCTATCACACACACCAAAGGGGGCATTTTTATGGAATTAAGAAAACTGGAATATTTCCTTGCCGTTGCCGAACAGGGCAGCTATAGAAAGGCTGCTGACAAGATCCATGTCTCGCAGCCCAGCCTGAGCCAACAGGTGACATCTCTGGAAGAAGAGCTGGGCTTTCCCCTTTTTGTCAGAAGCAAAAAGGGTGTTGTTCTGACCAATGCAGGCTTGAGTTTTCAAAGAAGTGTAAGAAGAATTCTAAATGAACTGAATGATTCGATCGATGATGCAAGGCAAATCGCCAACCACATCGAACCGCCTCATTCTCTTATCATTTCCGATCTGATCTTAGATTCTGCCGTTTTAAATGAGCTTGTCCTGCGGGCAAATCTGGACATCAAAACCCGCTTCCCGGATATTGTCTTATCCAATCACCGCCTGCCCTATCAGGAATCCTTTGACGCCCTTCTGGAAAACAAAACCCATGTCCTGATCCGGGATCTTTACTATAACGAGGATGTACCGGAATCGATTTTTCACATCACCCTGCATCAGGACAACTTCTGCTTTCTGATTCCCTTTTCCTGGTCTGACGGAAAACATGTCGATATTTCTGATCTGAGGGAACAGATCAACCGTTCCACCCTTTATCTGGAAAACGATCCCAGCCGTATGCCGGTTTATCAAGCCATCCTGAAGAAGCTCAGCATCGAACCCAATCTTCAGCTGATCGAAAGCAAAGACTATCACCGTGAACTGATTCAGGATCTGGTAGAAAGAGAAGAAGGCATCGCGATCAGCACGGAAGAATATGTCCATTCCAGCCGCAATCCCTTCCTCTATCTGCTCTCTATCCCGGTTCATGAAGCTGTGATCCGGCAGAGCGTCTTCTGGAAAAACGAATCGCCTCTGGTCCGCCAGTTTATCCGCTGTATCCTCCCGCCGGATCGGATCAATGTCCTAAAGGGCAACGCCTGGGAGCCTTAAATGCAGTTCTTGTGGAGTTGTTTGTATACCTTCAGCACGGAAAAAAGGCCGAGATGTTCTGCTTAGGATCAAAAGCCGTTGAAAAACCCCAGTGCTTAGCGAGAAGTGCATGGAACATGTGCCTCGAGCTTAGCATCTGCTGGGTTTTTCCCCGAGCGAAAGCATGCTTTTGATCCAGCAGAATCATTCTCGGCCTTTTTGCTGCTGTATCTATTACGAAAAAGCAGCTGCATGAATGCAGCTGCTTAAGGGGGAGTATGAGAAAAGTATGAAAAAAAAATTATTTGCTATCTCAAGTGAACTTTCTTTGTTCTCTTTCGATGGTCTTATAGTAACAGGCGGATATGTTTAAATCTTTACTAAAGCGTGAACAAAATGTGATTGCTTTGTAAAGGAATTATTAACGCCCTTTTGCTCTACGCTGCAGAAATGCCGAAAGCTCCCGCGAGAGGCCAAAGGCCATTCGCGGGAGCTTTCTTTTCGGATTTTATTCCTATGTAAAGACATTTACGAAGGGAGTTTCGCATTATTTGCCTTAGATCAGATCTCCAAAGAAGGTCTTCTTCAGATCTGAATAGCTCTTGTAAGGTACCGGCGGCTCAGGCTGATCTGCCGGATAAACAGAATTCACGCCCATGTACCAAGGTGTGTCTGTGCAGGGTGCATCTGTCTTGGGGAATTCATCCAGATTCATCGGGCCTGAGAAATCTGTCCACTCTGTCCAGGAGGTTCCTACCGGAGTCTTGAACATCGGATAGATACGCATACGCCAAATCTTCCAGCCGTCCTCTTCCTTAATGAAGTCTGCGCCATACTTGCTCCATGCCCAGATAGCGCCCTGTCCCGGTTCTCCGTCTCCACGCGGGAAGGTCTCATGTCCCGGAGACCACCAAGCGCCACGAGCTGTCTTTCCGTCAGCTGCAACTTCAATGATCGGAGTATCAAGATGATGGAAAAATACTGCTCCCTTCATCTTCTCTTCTGCGCCTTCATCTCCACGGTCAAAGTGGTGATCAAGATAGCACTTCTTCACATTCTCAAAGCCGAGATATTTGCCCCAGGGCATCTCGAGAATATCATCATCTCTCTTTGCCCAGAACTCTACATAGTCTTTGTGACGGAATGCTGCATGATAGTTTACGTAGCGGCTCATCAGATTCGCACAGATGGTAACTGCTTCCATGCGATCCAGCTGAAGCTGCATTTCTTCCAGCTTCTTCTCTAATTCTTCAGTTGTCATTAGAAAATCCTCCTTTTTTAATGCTTACTTTATTACCATAGTTACAGATTGTTTACTTCCTTTACCCGATGGCAGGCTACAAAATGTCCTGGCTCAATCTCTTCCAATGCCGGCTGTTCCTGATGGCACTGCTCTGTTGCATATGGACAGCGGGTTGCGAAACGGCAACCGGGTTTCGGATCGATAGGTGAGCTGATCTCACCCTTTATTACCACCCGCTCTTTGTTGCGGTTGATAACCGGAATAGGAATTGCGGACAAAAGTCCTTTTGTATAAGGATGCAATGGCTTTTTAAATAGATCCTTTGAAGGACTCTTTTCTACCACACAGCCCACATACATTACCATGATGTCATTGGAAATATGCTTTACGACAGACAGATCATGGGTAATAAACATATAGGTGAGTCCCCTTTCCTCCTGCAGATCCTGCAGCAGGTTCAGAATCTGAGCCTGAATGGAAACATCCAGGGCAGAAACCGGTTCGTCACATACAATAAACTTCGGATTCAAGGCCAGGGCACGTGCAACGCCGATACGCTGACGACGACCTCCGTCCAGCTCGTGCGGATAGGAATAGGTCAGACGGCGAGCCAGTCCAACGGTATCCATCAGTTCTCCAACCCTGCGCTTGAGCTCATCTTTATCTTTATAAGCATGGTTGATCAGCAGAGGATCTGCGATCTGATCCCATACGGATTTACGTGGATCCAGGGAAGAATAGGGATCCTGAAAGATGATCTGCAGGTCATGATAACTCTTTCTCCTTGCATTGCCTTTCAGGTGTGTGATGTCCCGTCCTTCAAACAGAACCTTTCCGTCGGTCGCTTCATTCAAGCCGAGGATCGCCCGGCCTAAGGTTGACTTGCCACAGCCGGATTCTCCTACTACGCCGAGGGTCTGTCCTTTTCCCAGAGTAAAGCTGACGTCATCTACGGCATGGAGATAACCGCCGGGGGTTTTGAAATATTTTTTCAGGTGTTCTACCTGAAGCAGTTCGTTACTCATGAATCGCACGCTCCTTTCCGTCTGCCAACCAGCAGCGTACCAGATGCCCCGGTTCGATCTCGTTCAGTTCCGGTTCCCGCTGGCTGCACTCCGGTGTTGCCCAGGGACAACGGGGATGGAATTTACACCCTTCCGGCAAATTGCTGGGATCTGGCATTAATCCATCAATGGGATGCAGACGATGCACTTCCTTATCCAGAGAAGGAAGGGATTCAAACAAGCCCTTTGTATAGGGATGCTGCACATGATTGAAGATATGCTCTAAGCTGCCGTATTCTACGATCTCACCGGCATACATAATGGCAACCTTATCACAGGTTTCTGCTACAACACCCAGATCGTGGGTAATCAGCAGCATGGAAGTTCCCTGCTTTTCCTGCAGTTCCTTGATCATTTCCAATACCTGCGCCTGAATTGTTACATCCAAAGCGGTTGTCGGCTCATCTGCCAGCAGAAGGGAAGGATTACAGGCCAGAGCGATCGCGATCACAACTCTCTGTTTCATACCGCCGGAGAACTGATGCGGATACTCTCCAGCTCTCTCCGGTGCGATACCTACTGTTTTCAGCATTTCCTTGGCTCTTTCCATACTTTCGGCCTTGGAACATTCTGAGTGAAGTGCGATCATCTCAGCGATCTGGTCACCAACCGTCAGTACCGGATTCAGAGCCGTCATCGGATCCTGGAAGATCATCGAGATACTGCCGCCACGCATTTCCCGCAGCTCTTCCTCGCTCATCTCCATAACATCCTTTCCTTCGAAAAGGATCTCTCCGCCGATAATCTTTCCGGGTGGGTTCGGAACCAGGCGAAGAATGCCGAGTGCCGTGGTTGTCTTACCCGCACCGGTCTCGCCAACCAAACCCAGTGTTTCTCCTTTGCCAATGGCAAAGCTTACATTATTTACCGCCCGAACTGTGCCTGAGCGGGTTATAAAATGGATCGTCAGATCTTTAATTTCCAGTTCATTCATCGTCCATTTCTCCTTAATCCTTCAGTTTCGGATCCATTGCATCACGCAAACCGTCACCAAACATATTGAAGCCGAACATTGTCAGCATGATGGCAATTCCCGGGAAGGTGATCAGCGGATAGAATTTACGGATAAATTCACGTCCTGCATTCAGCATGGAACCCCATTCCGGTGTAGGCGGCTGAACGCCCAGACCGATAAAGCTCAATCCGGAGATCATCATGATGTTGCCGCCCAGACGAAGGGTACAGTCTACGATGATCGGAGCCAGACAGTTCGGAATTACATGGGTCAAAATAACACGAATATTACGGGAGCCGCATGCTCTTGCGGCTTCGATATATTCCTCTCCCTGAACACTCAGGGCGGTTGCACGCATCATACGGCAGCTGGGCGCAATACCGCCGACAGCAACTGCTACTGCGGTCTGCCAGATACCATTACCAAGCATGGAGCTGACACAGATTGCAAGAAGGGTACCCGGAATGGCCATCAGCATATCCATCAGTCTCATGATCACGGTATCGATCTTGCCGCCGAAATAACCGGAAACGGCGCCGATCAAACCACCGATCACAACCGAGAAGGCAACTGCCATCAGGGAAACCAAAAGGGAAATTCTTCCTCCGTAGATGATACGGCTGAGAATATCTCGTCCGTTATTGTCTGTGCCCAGAGGATGAGCCAGACAGGGATACATCAGTCTCTCGCTCAAATTCTGATCATTAATACCATAAGGGGCAATAAAGTCTGCAAAAACCGCACAAAGGATCAGAACGATTACGATGCCCATGCCGACCATAGCCAGCTTATTTGTTTTCAGCCTGTCCCAGATTTCCAGAAGCTGGCTGCGTTTTTTCAGGCTGCTGTCTACCGCATTTGCCTTTGTATTATTGCTCATGCCTTCGCCTCCTCTAGTTTTGCTGACTTCTTACGGCGTTTGTTTCCGCCGGAGAATTTTGCCTTGATACGTGGGTCAATTGCCGCATAGGTCAAATCAACCAACAAATTCATACAGCACACGAATATGGCAATCACAAGGGTGATACCCATAATCATGGGATAGTCTCGGTTATTGATACCCGTTACCATCAGAGAACCAAGTCCCGGAATATTGAAGATGGTCTCAATAATAACGTTACCGCCAATAATCATAGAAACCTGACCGCCAATCATGGTGATAACAGGAATCAGCGCGTTCTTTAATGCGTGCTTACGCACAATCGTCATTTCACGCAGGCCCTTGGACCTTGCGGTACGGATATAATCCTGACGAATAACCTCCAGCATACTGGAGCGGGTCATACGAGTGATACCGGCAAGACTTTGCATACCACTGGCCAAAACCGGTAATACATAATGTAAGGGAGTGCTCAAGCCACTGGCCGGTAAAACGCCAAGCTTGATACTAAAGATAACAATGCCTTCCAATGCCAGCCAGAAGCCGGGGATTGAAGCTAAGAATACGGCCAGAATCGTGATGGTATAATCCACAGCACTCTTCTGTTTGATCGCCGATATGACGCCGAAAGGAATACCTAGGATAACCGATAATAGGACGCCTAGAATACCCAAGCGGACTGTGATCCAGATACGTTCTGCGATGGAAGCAGTAACCGCACGGTTTGTCATGTAAGATGTTCCCAGGTCAAAGCGGGTAACTACGCCCCAGATATACTGACCAAGGCGGACAACATAGGGCTGATCCAATCCCAGCTCATGCTGTACTTCATCATATTGTTCCTGTGTATAGTTATCCGGCATCTGGTTCAGTACCGGATCACCGGGCATCATATAACTCAGGGTAAAAACGATTATCATAACGCCTATCAGAACAAGAATCATCTGCAGCAGACGTTTAATAATGTATTTGATCATGTTATTTCCTCCTTTGTGCGATGTATTGCACATATCCCGCCCCGCCCGCCGAAACAGGCGGAGCCGGAAAACTCATAATGAGTACTGTGCGATTACTCTGCAGCTACGGCAATGTAGCGCAAAGAAGGTGAACCTGTGATCGGGATATCGCAGTATGCGATTCGGCTGTTGTAAGCATAAGCTGTGCTCCACTGGCCAACCGGAACCATGCTGTAATTGTTGTAGAACCAATCCTGAACATCGCTGTAGATCTGAGCACGTTCTGTTTCATCTGTTGTGCCACGACCCTTCTCCAGTAATTCAAGAATTTCCGGATCTGTCTGTGCAGTACACTTGTAAGCGAAACTGTCACGGTAGAAGGTATAAACATCAGCTGCCTCATTGGTTGCTGTTGCGATTGCTGCGCCGTTGATGAAGAAGTCTGAGCCACCGTCCTTTGTCCAGTAATCAGCAACTGCAGTTGCCTGATCATAGCTCTCTACGTTAACCTTGATGCCGATCTGCTCCATGTAATACTGGAAGCTCTCTGCGATCTTGGTAGATGTTCCTGCTGTATTTGTTACAAATGTCAGAGTCGGATCAGAGATACCGCTCTCTTCTACTAATTTCTTTGCTGCATCCGGATCATAAGTATATGCATGTCCATCCTTGAAGTAAGGATTGTTCTCATTCAGAGTAGACTTAGAAGATGTAGCCAGGATACCCCATGCCTGCTCGGCAATTGCCTCTCCGTCTGTACCGATGCAGATTGCTTCACGGATCTTTTCATTCTGAAGGATCTCATTCTGCGGGCTAAGAACGATTACTGCAGATGCATTGGAGTTAACCGGTACATAGGTTCCAAGACTGGAATCTGCCTCGATCTCCTCGCAGTCATCAGCTGTGATGTTGATCGCGATATCGATTACACCGTTTACATAGTCAGCCATCATTGTTGTATCGTCAGTGTACTTATAGATAGTGATTTCTTTTGCGGAAGCAACATTTGCATCAACCTCATCCTTCATCCACCAGTCATCACGACGCTCAAAGGTGATGGAAGTATCTGTGATGCTTTCCTTAACAGAGTAAGGACCGGATCCGCATACGGAATCAACTGAGAACCAGTCAGGATTGTCGCCAAGGCCTTCTACGAAGCTCTTATCCATAACGAAGATGTTCAGACCTGACTGCCAGGGGCCATATTCCTGATTGTACTGAAGATAAAGTGTCATGCCGTCATCAGAAATCGTTGTCTTATCAAAATCGATAACTGCAAAGTTTGCTGCGCCTCGGGTAGATGCTGCAAAACGCTGCATGGAGAAGAGGACATCTTCCATTGTCATCTGATCTCCGTTGGAGAAGTAAATGTTATCCTTCAAGGTAAGAACCAGCTGATTTTCTGTATCCTCAGACCACTCATAGCTCTTCAGGATATCGGAATACCATTTTCCGTCAGAACCGATACTGAAAAGCTGATCGTAAACCAGATAGCCTGCTGCTGTAGAACACTCTGTACTGAATAACTGACAGATATCGAAGTGTCCTAAGAACTGCTGTGCGGTAGAACCGATTGCAATAGACGCTTCTGTATCATAATTGCCTGCATCTGCGCTGGCGGATGCGCTTCCGGAAGAAGCCGACTTATCCGATCCGCTTCCTGCACTTCCGCTGCTGCCACAGGCCGTCAGCGAGAATGCCATGGTTGCTGCCAGAATGACACCGGCCGCACGTTTTAAAAAGCCTTTTTTTCTCATATTGTTTTCCCTCCTCAATATAGATGTACTTCCTTTCCCGATCATGTCAGGAAACCAGCTGCCGACCGAAAGGCCGTCGGTCGGATCGGCTGTTCTTGTATCTGTTTTCGAGTTTATTCGCCCGACTAAGGAAAGACAAGATTGAAGAAATGACCTGGGTGTCAAATGCGGATATCGGCGCTTTTCTCACCCTCCCTGTCCATGACCGCATTTGTGTCTCTTCCGTCAATATGCACTGTGAGATTCTGAATTATAGGCTCAAATCCGTGTTTTTGCTTTGTTTTTACAGTGCTATTCTGAGGCTGGTTGTGGATTTTGCACAATTTCTCATCCATGACGAGTTGCACTGATTAAAGCAAGCAAAAAGGCCGTTACACGAATCCAATCCGTGTAACAGCCCTATGCCGCCTATTTTTTGAATGTAAAAAGCTTCTCCGCCTTCCATTTCGGAATCGAAATAACCAGTGCCAGGAAGACGCATATTCCAATAATGAATGGTTTTGGAAATTTATTGATCAAAGCATAATTGCTTGTGCCGATCGCCGTTGACCTTGTCTGCGGTTCCGGCAGGCTGTCCCTGGCGCTGCAATACTTCTGAAGAGCCTGCCGCAGGGTAAGTCCGGTATCTACTGTCTCAAACTTCGGATATCCGTAGGAGCCGTCAAACATCGCCGGAACAGAAGCCACTGTAAAAGTCGTCTTTGTATCCGTCAGATCCAGCTCTTCTCCCTTCCATTTAATATACTGTACCCTTTCCCCGACCGGAGCAGATACATCATATTCCCAGCTAAAGCCCTCTTCTCCTGCCATCTGCGGAAAGCCCTCCCAGGAAGAAGACTCCACATCGATGCGGTCTCCGCCGTCCTTTGTTAATTTCGATACACCTGTCTCCAAAAAATCCCTCAGCTCTGCCACAGAAAGCTGAGCGCTCACAAGGGACTGATCTGTGGGAATGATACGCTCCAGATCACTCTCAAAAACTGCGCCCTGCTCCAGGGTTCCGCTGACAGCCTCTGCCGGCAGCAGGACAATCTGACTTCCGCTCTCCTCAAGCGCCGCATCCGCTGCCAGATCCAGGAGTTTGGACTCTGCACAGCCGGCAGGCAGATCTCCCTCCGTCGTCATGTCACTTTCTGCTTGTGTTAAAGGCTTTTCCATTGCTCCTGCCGGCAAGACAAAAAGCAAGGTCAAAAGACCGCCCAGCAGAGCCGCCTTCCATCTTTTATTTATCATCATTCTGCTGTCCCCCCCCCTTCAGACTGCGCCAACTGTCGCCAGGCGCCGGGTGTCATATGTACCATTCGCTTAAAGATTCTGTTCATCGTCCATGCCGTAGAATAGCCTGCTTTCAAGGCAATATCACTGATTGACAGATCTGTTTCTACCAGCAACTCCTTGGCATAATGAACCCTTTTATCATGAATATAGTCCGGAACGCTCTGCCCGGTTTCCTTCTTAAAAATACGGGATATATAAGAAGCACTCAGGGAAAGTGAATCCGACAGCATAGTAATTGACAGATCCGGACAGGTATAATTTTCATCCAAAAAGCTGATGATTTTCTTTGCTGTACCACTGGCTTCATTCTGCCTTGGCTCCGCCCGGCTGATAAGGAAGCGGAAAAATTCCCGGATCAGTTCATTTAATTCTGTAAGGGTCTCACAGCTTTTGATTCTGCTCCGCCATTCAATGGAGGCGACACTTTCTTTTGAGACCGTATTTGAATTCGCAACATCTTCTGCCGTACTCAGACAGAGAATGATGATATTTTTCAAATCCGTAATGCTGTAGCCATTGTTATTCAATACATAAGACTCCAGGTTATAAAGGGTCTCTTCTGCTTTGGCGAATTCCTCCGTCAGCAAGGCAGTATAATAGGTCTTTTGTATCGCAACCGGAGCCTTATGAGGGGTATCAAGAAAATCTTCAAAATCTCCCGGCCCGATTACAGATTTCCCCTTACCGACAAAGTCATTGTATTGTCGAAGGGTTAAGAGCCATTCAAATAGGTTGTGCGTCTCTGTGATATCGGAAAAAGGCGGAGATACCGTAACCGCGATAGAAAGATTAAAGGCTTCCGCGATTTCCCTGACCGCATCTTCACAGCCGGTACAAAGAATATCTACCGTACTTTCCAATTCCTTCCTTGGGGTTTCCGGCGTTGTTCCGGTCAGATTAACCAAAAAAGCAATGATCTTCTGACATTCCGCACTATGAGCCGTATGATGATTGTTCAACATGGCATCGAAGGTATGATTAACCACATCATACATCCTGCGCAGATCCTTCAGTAAAAGATGCCCGTCGCAATTATTCAGCATATAGGACTCATATTCTTCTAACTGCACCAAAACCAGACAGTAATTTGTCCATTTATAGCCGAAAACCTCACTGTGAAGAACATCCTGTAAATGTTCGTTCAGATTTTCCACGTTCTGTGTATGAGAATTGTCTGCCAGCAAACGCTCCAGCAGACGTTCTACATTCAGCTTATTATAATGCTCATTCTGCTCCGCAAATCTACTGCAAAGCAATTCATACTGCTCAGAGGTATTTAATTCTTCCATCTGAGCCGCAAGCGCCGGCGGCAGCTCCTGCGCAGACCGATGAAAAAGGAAATAGTACTTACGCAAAAAAGAGACTGCTGCGAATGCAAGGATCAGAGATACACTTACAACGATCAGTATGCTTCCGCCCAAGGGCATTGTTCTAAGACTGCCCATGATGGCCAGCCCCAGCATCAAACCAACCCCTAATGTGATCAGAAAAAGATAGAACAAATTTTTGCGAGAAGACTTCATGATCAGAACACGACTCCCTTTTCTTCGTACTTGAGAAAGAATCCCATCTCCGGGATTCTATACCTGCAGCAAAGCATGCAGGTAAAACTTCCTTTCCTATTATAAATTGTATGGGAAATGGTTATAAACAACGACTTATTGTTCTGGATGATACTAATGGTTGTTCAGAGGATCTTGAGCCGAATCTAAACACACTCATATATAGATCAACTCTCGTACTGCAGGTGTGAAGCCCGGCCACAAAAGCCGAGATGTTCTGCCTAGGATCAAAAACCGTTGGGAAGCCCTCAGTGCTTAGCAAGAGGCACATGGTACATGTGTCTCGAGCTTAGCACTGCTAGGAGCTTCCCTCGAGCGAGAGCGTGTTTTAGATCCGGCAGAAACATTCTCGGCTTTTTGCTCGGTTTTCATCAACAC
>CAVHNP010000023.1:15606-32328 GCA_963637505.1 Prevotella sp. CAG:279 | reverse complement strand
AATAAGCCGGCTGCAGCGAGTAGGAAATGAAGCGTGTCTTTGCGGCATATCTCACACCTGCAGTACAAAAGTTGATCTGTATCAGAGATTTGCCAACGATTACTTGACAGTAACTATTGACATTTATAAGTTTTTTCTATCTTGTTTAATATGGTATCCTTATTTATAATTACCAGATATGAAAGGATGAACTAGAATGAAGAAAAAACAGGCTCCGGAGCAGGGTATGCAGACAGCGGTCGATATCCTCTATGATATGGTAAATGAAGCTCATAGGAAAAATTATATATCTTATAAGATTACAGAGGTACCGGATATTCCGGATCTTTCCATGCTTATGGGAGAGGTAGCAGAAGAATTATTCAGACGGGTAGTAGAGTACGCAAAGGATCATCCTCAGGTTTCTGCTTCCAATACGACACCGGCTCTTTGCTTTTACACCGGAATCGGTGCGGTGAAGCTTTGGGAGATCGATGCCCCCAGGCTGATTGCCAGAGGTGTGGTGAGAGAGATTGTAAGCCCGCGCGGGCTGGAGAAGATGGATGAATATGTTATGGATCTGGTTGGAATCGGCTATGGTTCGGCGAAGTTTGAGGAGCTGATGCATCAGCTCAGTGACATGGAAAGCTTTGGTATCAGTCTGATCTCTAAATCAGAAAAGGAAGAGGAAGCTTACTTGCAGTTTCTGGAATTTATGAAGGCTATGTATCTCTATGGCATGGTTTATGAGATGGACCGTCTTGGCATGAAGGGAGCACCTCAATAAAAAGAGGTTTTCAATTAGTGGCAAAAACGGTATAATGAATTGATGTTTGATTAGACAAACTATAAGCTAAAACAATAAGGAGGACGACTATGAAGGGTCATATGACAAATGATTTCGGTAAAATTGCGATCAGCCCTGAAGTAATTTCCACATACGCCGGTTCTGTAGCGGTTGAGTGCTTTGGTATCGTTGGCTTTGGCGCGATCAGTATGCGGGATGGAATTGTCAAGCTTCTGAAAAACGAAAAGATCACCAGAGGGATCAATGTAAGCGTTAAAGACAATCAGATCACCCTGGATTTCCATATTATTATTGCATATGGCGTGAATATCAAGACTGTCACTGACAATCTGATTGAAACAGTCAAATACAAAGTAGAATCATTTACCGGTCTGAAACTGGATTATATCAATATTTATATTGATGGTGTCAGAACGATTGATTGATGAGGAGGATAATTTCGTGAGTATAACGAAGGTAGATTCTGACCTGCTTGCCCGTATGTTTCTTGCAGGCGCAGGCAAGCTGGAATCACAAAAAGAATATATCAATGAACTCAACGTATTTCCTGTTCCTGACGGAGATACAGGTACCAATATGACAATGACGATCATGTCAGCAGCCGGAGAAGTTTCTTCTCTTACAGAGCCTGATATGAAGTTACTTTCCAAGGCAATTTCATCCGGTTCCCTTCGCGGAGCGCGAGGCAATTCCGGTGTTATTCTTTCCCAGCTTCTGAGAGGCTTTTCCAGAACGATTACAGAGCATGAAGAGCTGGATGTAGAAACAGCAGCCCTTGCCTTTAGCAAGGCAGTTGAGACAGCTTATAAGGCTGTAATGAAGCCGAAAGAGGGAACGATCCTTACGGTTGCGAGAGAAGCGGCAGAGGAAGCAGAGAGAGCAGCTAAGGAAACAGATGATTTCGAAGAGTTCGGCGGACGCATTCTCGATAAAGCAAAAGAAGCCCTCGATAATACACCGAATCTGCTTCCGGTTCTGAAGGAAGCAGGTGTGGTTGACTCCGGCGGAACAGGTCTTTTCATGGTTCTGAGCGGTGCTTATGATTGCCTTATGGGCAAGGAAGTCAGCTATGAAGCAGTGACCGCAGCTAAGGGATCAGCTCCGATCAAGATCACAGCTGAGACAGAGGCAGAGATTAAGTTCGGCTATTGTACGGAATTTATCATTGTTCTGAATCAGCCCCTTACAGAGAGTCAGATTGACGAATTTAAGGAATTCCTGAACGGTATCGGTGATTCTATCGTATTTGTACCGGATGATGAGATCATCAAGGTACATGTGCATACCAACAACCCCGGAACAGTATTGCAGAAGGCTCTCTCTCATGGTTCCCTGAGCAGGATCAAGATCGATAATATGCGGGAGGAGCACCAGGAGAGGCTCTTTAAGGACAGCATGAAGCTGGCTGAGCAGCAGAAGAAGGATGAAGAGGCGAAGAAGGCACAGCAGGCTCCGGTAGAGAAAAAACAGTTTGGCTTTGTCAGTGTTTCAATCGGAGATGGCGTAAACCAGATTTTCCGCGACCTTGGTGTAGATGAGGTGATCGCAGGCGGACAGACCATGAACCCGTCTACAGATGATCTTCTTCAGGCGGTTGAGCGTATTCCGGCAGAGACAGTATTTATCCTGCCCAACAATAAAAACATTATTCTTGCAGCCAATCAGGTGATCGATCTGGTGGAGGATAAGGAAGTTATCATCATTCCTTCCAAATCCATTCCGCAGGGAATTACCGCCCTGATCAATTTCATTCCTGAAGATGATGCAGCAGAAAATGCAGAGCATATGACAGAAGGCATCGGTATGGTAAAGACCGGTGAGCTTACCTATGCAGTCAGAAATACCACGATTGACGGAAGAGAGATCAAGGAAGGTGACTACATGGCCATTGATGACAATGGCATTTCCAGTGTAGGACCGGAGATGGATGCTGTCATTGAAGGTATGTTCGAAGCAATGGTAGATGAGGAGTCTGAGATCATCACTCTTTACTATGGTGAGGATGTGACAGAAGAAGAGGCTCAGGCGGTAGCAGAAAAGGTAGAAGAAAAATACCCTGACTGTGAGGTTGAAGTTTATAATGGCGGACAGCCGATCTACTATTATGTCGTTTCTGTAGAATAAGAGGTAAGTATGCATCTGGGTTCATCGATTCGTGAAGCAAAAGGAATCGGAGATAAAACAGAAAAATTATTTCACAATATGGGAGTATATTCGATCGCGGATATGCTCCTTTATTTTCCGCGCACCTATATCAGTTATCCGGAAGTAGTCAAAGAGGGAATGCTGGAGGTAGACAGGGTCTGTGCCTTTGAGGGAGAGATAGTCGGTAAAGCCATGGTCAGAAGAGGCGGGCGAATCCCGGTAACGACCTGTAATATTTCCGATGGCTATGTAAAAGTTCAGATGACCTGGTTTCGAATGCCTTATATGGCCTCGACCGTGAGCCGGGGAAGGCATGTCTTCTATGGAAAACTGCAGGCGAAAAACGGCAGGTTTGTCATGGAGCAGCCCAAGGTTTTTACACCGGAGCAGTACGAAAAACTGAAAAGCAGTCTGCAGCCGGTATATTCTCTGACAAAGGGAATGAAAAATCAGACCGTAATGAAGGCAGTACGCAGTGTTTTAGAGGAGGATCTTTATCCGGAGGAGATCGTGCCGAAGGATGTCATGAAAAAGTATGATTTTCCTTCTCAGAAGCAGGCCTTTTGGAATATACATTTTCCTCTGAATGAAGCAGACCTAAAGGCGGCAAGAAGAAAGCTCTCCTATGAAGAATTCCTTCTTTTCCTGATCGGTATCCGTTATCAGAAGGTACGTCTGGAAGAAATAAAAAATTCTGCCAGAGTATCTGATTTTGATTTGCAGGATCGCTTGATTAAGGAACTACCTTATGAGCTTACAGAGGGACAGAAAGAGACCCTGATGCAGATCCGGTCCGATGTCAGCGGGGAGGGCTGCATGCAGAGGCTGGTACAGGGAGATGTCGGGTCCGGTAAAACAATTCTGGCTTTTTTATCTATGATCAGCTTTGCGGAGGCCGGCTATCAGTCTGCCATTATGGCACCGACGGAGGTTTTGGCAAAGCAGCATTTTGAGACCATGCAAAAGTTTTTGGAAGAGCATAAACTGCCTTTTGAAGCCTATCTTCTGATTGGATCCATGAAAGCCTCCGAAAAGAAGAAAATTCGGGAAAGATTACTGGAAGAAAAACCCTGCCTTCTGATCGGCACCCATGCCTTGATTCAGGAAAGTGTACATTTTTCGAAACTGGGATTGGTTGTGACGGATGAACAGCACAGGTTTGGCGTAAGACAAAGGGATAAGCTTTTTGCAAAGGGGGATAATCCCCATATCCTGGTTATGTCAGCAACGCCGATCCCGAGAACCCTGGCTTTGATCCTCTATGGAGATCTGGATGTTTCGGTGATCAAAGGCATGCCTTCGCAGAGACTGCCGATCAAAAATGCGGTGATCAAACCGGAAATGCGACCTGCTGCCTATAAAAAGATCTACAAGGAGATAGAGCAGGGACACCAGGCTTACATTATCTGTCCCCTGGTAGAAGAGTCGGAAGGAATAGAAGCGGAAGATGTTGTCTCCTATGGAGAAAAGCTGAGAGAGGTCTTTCCTCAGAATGTAAGGATCGAGATCCTTCACGGCAGGATGAAGGCAGAAGAAAAAAATGCATTCATGGAGGCCTTTTCCAAAAATGAGATACAGATCTTGGTATCTACAACGGTAATCGAGGTTGGCATCAATGTTCCCAATGCCACTATTATGCTGATCGAAAATGCGGAACGCTTTGGCCTGGCTCAGCTTCATCAGCTGAGAGGAAGAGTCGGCAGGGGAGAATGGCAGTCCTATTGTATGCTGATGAACGCATCCGGCAGGGAAGAAGCATCCGAACGTCTTATGACCTTAAGCCGATCCAATGACGGTTTTGAGATCGCAGCAGAGGATTTAAAGCTGAGAGGACCCGGAGAATATTTCGGAGATCGGCAAAGCGGAGACCTGAATTTCCATATCGCAGATATTTATGAAGATGAAAAGCTGCTGAAGGAGGCTTCCTCTGATGCTGCGGAAATTCTGAAAATAGACCCCGAGCTGACCATGGAAGCCCATTATGGCATCAGAAAAAGAGTTCTTCAGTATATGAAAGAAAGGGAGAATACGGCAGGGCTGTAAGAAGTGTTCTCAGCGTGGGTAGATAAAGAACAGAAAAAGAAAAGCTACGCCATAGCTTTACTCAGTGCGGAGCGTTGCATCTGCTGGATTTTTCTTTTTTTGGACTCCGGCGCCATTATAGATCGTGCTTTGCACGATGGCGCCTCGCGTGCATCGCATCGCTAAAGCGATACGATATGGAGCGAGAGCGTGTTTTAGATCCGGCAGAATCATTCGCGTCTTTTTAATAGGTGTTTTATAAAGCTAGAATAATCTGGGCTACTCAGATACCAGCTCCAGCCCCAAAATATCCGGAGAAGCATTCAGGGAATAATTGCTGTAGTAGATCACATAGCCCGGCTTGGCTCCGTTCGGCTTTTTGACATTCTTACGCTGAAGATAGTCAATTTCGACCTTTTCGGAATCCCGGCCGACTGAATAATAGGCGGCAAGACTTCCTGCCTCTTCGAAGGCGCGGTCAGTCATTTCCTGTCCGCCGGTACGAACAATAACATGGGAGCCGGGCATATGCTTAGCATGGAACCACCAGTCGCCTCCGTTTGCCAGCTTGAAGGTCAGTTCCTCATTCTGCAGGTTGTTTTTTCCGACATAAATATCAAAACCGTCAGAGGAAAGATAGTGGAAGGGCTGGCTTTTTTCGTTTCGTCCCTTCTTTTTCTTGCCGGTCTGAGGACGGAGATAGCCGGCTGCAACCAATTCCTCCCTGATCTGGGAGAGATCCGCTTCTGACTGGGCAATATCGAGAGAGTTTGAGACAGACTTCAAATGCTCAAGATCCATATTGGTTTCCAGGGTTCTCTTCTCCAGATCGTCATGGGTTCTTTTTAATTTGTTGTATTTCTCAAAATAATTCTGTGCATTCTCAGAGGGTGTTTTCTGCGGATCCAGAGGAATCCGGATCATTTCATTGCTATAATAATTCAGAACTTCACAGCTTTTTTCGCCGCTTTGCAGCTGATAGCCATAGGCGTTGAGCAGTTCTCCGTAAATGCGGTATTTTTCTCTTTTCTCCGTATCCTTCAGCTGTTTCCTTTGTAAATCATATTTTCTGCGGCAGCGATCCAGATCAGTTGAAACAATTTTTCGAAGATCGGCAGACTTCTGACGGATTCTGGCATATTTTTCCTTGGCGGAATAGTAGCTTATTAAAACCTCGGAAATGCTGTCAAAGGATTCGGATCTGCAGTCAGCATACTGGGTCAGGGAGAAGGCAGAAAATTCGACCGGCTCATCCTCCCGGAAAATGATGTTTGGCTGGAAGTTGCCTTCTTTTATATCCTCTATCATCCAATGAAAGGTATTCTGAAGATGCTTTAAATGATCCTCGGAATATTCTGATGCGGGGAGAGAAGGATCCAGTCCGGCCCGGCAGCAGATCTCAGAGGCAATTAGGGGAGAAATGCCATTGAAGGAAGTGTAGATCGCCTTGCTCAGGGAGAAAGGAGAATCCGTGATCGCCTTCAGGAAGCTTTCTTCTGTGGCAAGAAGGGGATTTTCCTTCTCGGAGGTTTTGGGAATAAAGTAAGGGCGTCCCGGCAGAACCTCGCGCAGAGAGGACATATTGGCTGAAATATGTTTGATACTGTCCAATATCATTTGATCCTCTGTGCAGAAGATCAGATTGGAACGCTTGCCCATAAGCTCGAGATAGAGATATTTACGACAGAGGTCACCCATATCGTTATAATGCTCAATTTCAAAACAAATGATACGATCCATCTCCGGCTGACTGATGCCGAGGATCAGGCCGTTTGCGATATGCTTGCGCAGCATCATACAAAAGTTCGGCGCAGTCATGGGACTGAGCTTGTTTTCGCTTGTAATATAAGCAAGGGGGAGAGAAGGACTGGCCGATAAGAGAATCCGGCTGCTTTCTTTTCCTTTTTTTATTGTAAGTAAAAGCTCGTCTGCTTCCGGCTGGGCGATCTTGCTGATTCTGCCGCCTTCGGCTACTTTTTTAAAATCATGAACCAGGTTTGCTACGACGATTCCATCAAATGCCATCTTACTTCCTCTTTTCCGTATATTTTAACCTACCTATTGTATCATTTTTAAGGAGAAACCACAATTGACGCAGACAGGGTATTTCGCTATAATAACTCATAATGCACTTAGTGAGTATAAAAATAAAGTGCATTCACAGGAGGAAAATCAATGATCAGAAGCATGACCGGTTTCGGACGCTGTGAGGCGTCGGATGAATACCGGAAAGTTGCTGTAGAGATCAAGGCAGTAAATCACAGATATCTGGACCTGAACCTGAAGGTTCCCAGGTATTTTTCTGCGATGGAGGCAGCGATCAGGAATGAGATCAAAAAGTCTGTATTCCGTGGCAAGGTTGATGTATCCATTTCCTATGAGGATTATTCGGAAGGTCAGACAAAAGTTCACTATAACAGTGAGCTGGCCGGCAGATATTTGTCTTATCTGAAGCAGATGGAAGAAGAGTTCGGCATCAAGAATGATATTTCGGTAGGAAACCTGTCCAGATATCCGGAAGTATTCACGATGGAAACGGTACAGGAAGATAATGAAGAAATGCAGAATCTTCTGATGCAGGCACTTTCCGGAGCGATCAAGGTCTTTACAGAAGCAAGAGAAAAAGAGGGAGAGGCGCTGAAGAGAGATCTTTGCGGCAAGCTGGAGCAGATGCTTGGCTATGTAGAGCAGATCGAAAAGCGCTATCCGGATGTGGTAAGTGAGTATCGCAGCAAGCTGACTGATAAGGTACATGAACTGCTGGGAGACGCCAAGATTGATGAGAACAGACTGGCAACGGAGATTGTGATCTATGCAGATAAGATCTGCGTAGATGAAGAAACGGTTCGCCTTCGTGCTCATATTCAGAGTACTTTGGATACCATGAATGCCGGCGGCAGTGTGGGAAGAAAGCTTGACTTTGTTGCCCAGGAAATGAATCGTGAGGCTAATACAATTCTCTCAAAATCCACAGACAGAGATATTGCAGATACAGCCATTGAGCTGAAGACGGATGTCGAGCGTGTTAGAGAACAGATTCAGAACATTGAATAAAGGACGAGGGCAGATATGGCGAGGTTAATGAATGTCGGATTCGGCAACGTAGTGAATACGGATAAGGTAGTTGCGATTATCTCAGCTGCTTCCTCACCGGCAAAGAGGATGCTTCAGTCCAGCCGGGAAGAGGGGAGCCTGATCGATGCAACCCAGGGACGTAAGACCAAAAGCCTGATCCTGACAGACAGCAGTTATGTGATCAGCTCCGCCCTTCTGCCGGAAACTTTAATGATACGTTTTAATACAGATATGACAGAGATAAGTGAAACGGGAAGTGAAATCGATGAATAAAGAAGGTATCTTGATCGTTCTTTCCGGTTTTTCCGGAACCGGAAAAGGCACAGTCATGAAGCGGCTTCTTGAAAAATATCCGGAGGAGTACGCTTTATCTATTTCTGCAACAACCAGAAGCCCCCGGGAAGGGGAAGAGGATGGCGTAAGCTATTTCTTCCACACAAGGGAAGAGTTCGAGGAGATGATCTCCAAGGGTGAACTTTTGGAATATGCTCAGTATGTGGGCAACTATTACGGAACGCCGCGCAGCTATGTGGAAAAACAGCTCAAGGCAGGAAAAAATGTCTTCCTTGAGATTGAAATGCTTGGCGCCCTGAAGATCAAAGAAAAGTTCCCGGATACCCTTTTGCTTTTCCTGGTGCCGCCTTCCATTGAGGTTCTCTATGACAGGCTTGCAGGCCGGGGAACAGAGACAGAGGACGTGATCAGGGACAGAATTGCCCGTGCCAAAGAGGAATGCAAGGTAATCCCGGAATATGACTATTTGATCGTCAATGACGAACTTGAAACCTGCGTAGAGCAGGTGCATCATACGGTTCGAACCTATAGAAACCAAACCGAAAGAAATCAGAAATTTATCAAAGAGCTGCAGAATGAGCTCGAGCTTTTTTTGAAAGGAGAATAAAATGATCCATCCATCTTATACCGATCTTATGAATGTTGTAAATGAAGGTGTTGAACCGGGCGAGGAGCCGGTAGTTAACAGCCGTTATTCTATCGTTATGGCAGCAGCCAAAAGAGCAAGACAGATCATCGGAGGAGACGAGCCGATGGCAACCGCTGACTGCAATAAGCCTTTTTCAATTGCCGTAGAGGAGCTTTATGAAGGAAAAGTAAAGATTATCGGCGACGGAGAAGAGACACTCGAGATGGAAGAAGAGGCAGCTGATGAGGCTGATCTTCCTGCAGTTGAGGAAGAAGAGGCTGCGTCCGAGGAAGTGATCGAAGCAGAAGAGCCGGCAGAGGATCTTGTGATCGAGTAATTCTGCAAAGCCAGAGAGCGATAAGACAGAAAAAGTCCGGACAAGAGTGCGTGCAAGCGCACTTTTGTTGTCGTATAGGAAACTTCCTTCCCTATACGACAACAAGAGCATGGAAAGATGGAATAAAGAATGAATGTATTTTTTGTATCGCTTGGATGCGATAAGAATCTGGTGGATTCCGAGCAGATGCTGGGACTTCTGGCAGAAAAAAATTACAGAATAGTAGATGATCCGGAAGAGGCGGATATTGCGGTTGTAAATACCTGCAGCTTCATCCTGGACGCAGAGGATGAAAGTGTAAAGGCAATCCTGGAGATGGCAGACTATAAGAAGGACGGCGAGCTTAAGGCTTTGATCGTTACCGGCTGTCTTGCCCAGAGATATGAAAAGGATATCATGCAGGAGATCCCGGAGGTGGATGCGGTCCTGGGAACCAATTCCTACAACAGGATCATTGAAGCGGTAGAAGCGGCTTTAGGCGGAGAAAAGTATGATGAGGCAGCAGAACTGGAAGGCATTCCGGAGGTAAAGGCAAAGAGACTCTTATCTACGCCTTCTCATTATGCTTATCTTAAGATCGCTGAGGGCTGTGCAAAGAATTGCAGCTATTGCATCATTCCCAAGCTAAGAGGCCGGTACCGAAGCCTTCCCATGGAAGAATTGATGGAGCAGGCAAAGGATCTTGCGGCTCAGGGCGTGAAGGAGCTGATCCTGGTTGCCCAGGAGACAACGCTTTACGGAATCGACCTTTACGGAGGAAAAAAACTGCCGGAGCTTTTACAGAGGCTCTCTTTAGTCAATGGAATTGAATGGATCAGGCTTCTCTATTGTTATCCGGAAGAAATTACGGATGAACTGATCGAAGAGATCAAGACAAATCCCAAGGTCTGTCATTATCTGGATATGCCGATCCAGCATACGGAGGATGCGGTTCTGAAGAGAATGGGAAGAAAGACAAACCATAAGGAACTGCAGGAGCTGATCAAAAAGCTGAGAAGAGAGATTGACGATATAGCGATTCGTACAACCCTGATCGCGGGATTTCCCGGAGAAAGGGAGGAAGATCATGAGAATCTGATGTATTTCATCAATGAGGCTTCCTTTGACAGACTGGGGGTTTTCGCTTATTCCCGGGAAGAAGGAACGCCTGCCGCAGAGATGGATGGCCAGATCCCCGAAGAGCAAAAAGAAGCCTGGCGGGATGAGATCATGGAATTACAGCAGGAGATCACAGCGGACTGCAATGAGGGAATGGTTGGCCGGAAGATCCGGGTCCTGATCGATGGTTATATGCCGGATAACGACGTCTATGCAGGAAGAACCTACCGGGATGCACCGGATGTGGATGGCTATATTTTTGTACATTCGGATCGGAAGCTGATGTCCGGAGATATGATTGATGTGCTCGTAACCGGTGCATATGAATATGATCTGACAGGAGATGAAATTTATGAATCTGCCGAATAAACTGACCCTTTTTCGGGTAATACTGATTCCGCTTTTTGTATTCTTTTTGCTGGCACCTTATTTTGAGGGGAAGGGAAATCTGATCGCCCTTGTCATCTTTATCATTGCTTCCTTGACGGATCTTCTGGATGGCAAGATTGCCAGAAAATATAATCTGGTCACAAATTTTGGAAAATTCATGGATCCCTTGGCAGATAAGTTGCTGGTTTGTTCCGCTATGATCTGTCTGGTAAAGACAGGACAGCTTGCAGCCTGGATCGTGATCATTATTATCTGCCGGGAGTTTACCATCAGCGGATTCCGCCTGATCGCGGCAGAGAATCAGATTGTGATCGCGGCAAGCTATTGGGGCAAATTCAAAACGACCTTTCAGATGGTAATGGTAATCATGCTGATTTTGAATCTTTCTAATCCCCTCTGGCAGATCCTGACGCAGATCGTGGTATATATTGCCCTGATCCTGACAGTGATCTCCCTTCTGGATTATGTGATCAAGAATAAGGACGTATTGAAGGAACAGAGCTGAAAGGAGTTTTATGCGGGTAATTGCAGGAAGCGCAAAGCATCTTCCCCTGAAGTCGGTTCCGGGTATGAAAACCAGACCGACAACAGACAAAATCAAAGAAACCCTTTTTAATATTTTGCAGCAAAAAGTGTATGGATGCCGTTTTCTGGATCTTTTCGGAGGAACCGGCGGGATTGGAATTGAGGCTTTGAGCCGGGGAGCGGATTTTGCTGTCTTTGTTGATTCCGGAAGAGAGGCCCAGAGGTGTATTCGGGAGAATCTTGCTTTTACGGGATTTACCGAAAAAGCCCTTCTTTTTGGACAGGATATCATTCCTTCTTTGCGTTCTATTGAAAAGCTGGAAGCCTTTGATATCGTATTTATGGATCCGCCTTATGGGAAGGAACTGGAGAAGGACGTTTTGACATATCTGGCGGATTCCACTATTATTACAGAAGATTCTCTGCTGATCGTAGAGGCGGATCTGCATACGGATTTTTCCTATGCGGATGAGCTTGGTTATGAGATCAAAAGGATCAAAAAATATAAAACGAATATGCATGTTTTCCTGAAAAAGAAGGCATAGCAAGAGGTGCAGTATGGTTAGAGCCATTTATCCGGGATCCTTCGATCCTGTTACATTAGGACATCTTGATATTATCAGAAGAGCAGCCGGTTTTGCTGATGAACTCATCGTTGGCGTGCTGGTAAATAAGGCTAAAAATCCGTTGTTTTCCGAAGATGAACGTGTTAGTATGTTAAAGGAAGTGACAAAGGATCTTCCGAATGTCAAGATAGAAGCCTTTCAGGGGCTTCTTGCTGATTATGCGGAGTTAAAAGAGGCAAATGTCATTATCAGAGGCCTTCGCATGGTGACGGATTTTGAATATGAACTTCAGATCGCACAGACAAACCGTGCTTTGAATCCGAAGATCGAGACCCTCTTTTTAATGACAAGTCTGGAATATTCTTATCTGAGCTCTGCAACAGTAAGAGAGGCAGTGGCTTTCGGCGCAGATATTTCCAAATTTGTTCCGGAAGAATTGATAGATAGAATTAACACAAAAGCAAAGAAGAAAATAAAGGAGCTGAAGTAAAGATGGCCAGCAGAATTGAAGAGATTATCGAAGAAATTGAGGAATATATCGGAGATTGTAAATTTCAGACTTTCTCCAATCAGAAGATTATCGTAGACAAGGATGAGATTGACACCCTTCTGAGCGAGCTGAAGGCAAAGACACCGGATGAGATTCGTAAATATCAGAAGATCATCAGCAATAAAGAGGCGATTCTTGCAGATGCTCAGGCAAAGGCAGATTCTATTATCGCAGAAGCTCAGATTCAGACAAACGAACTGGTAAGCGAGCATCAGATCATGCAGCAGGCTTATGCGCAGGCAAATGAGATCGTTTCCATTGCAACAAAGCAGGCACAGGAGATCATGGATAAGGCTACAACAGATGCCAATGAGATCCGTCAGAGCGCGATCGCTTATACAGATGATATGATGAAAACAATGGAGAGTATTCTGGCACATGCCCTTGAAACAAGCAAGGAAAACTATGATACCTTGATCAGAGATCTTCAGGAAAGCCAGAGAGTGGTTACAACCAACAGAAGAGAACTGAATGGACAGAGCGTAGCTCCGGCGCAGGCTGCAGAGGCAGACGGTGAGCTTTCTACAATTTAAATTTAAATAATAGTCGAATAATTGATACGAGGGGGAAAGGGCACATGGATTCAGCTTTGAATTCCATGTGCTCTTTTATCGTATAGGAAACTTTGTTCCCTATACGATAAAAAAGCACATAAGTGATGAAGCGGTGAAATATGAGAGAAATAAAAATCGGAAAAAATGAAGCAGATCAGAGGCTGGATAAACTACTTCTGAAATACCTGAATAAGGCAGCTCCCTCCTTTATTTATAAGATGCTGCGTAAGAAAAATATAAAACTAAACGGGAAAAAGGCAGATGGGAAGGAAAGACTTCAGCCCGGAGATCTGGTGCAGATTTATCTGGCAGAAGAGACCATTGAAAAATTCATGGAGAAGAAGGCTGAAAAAAGCCGCAAAATCGGAACAGGGCATATCCGTGTGATTTATGAGGACGAACAGCTGCTTCTTTTGAACAAACCGGCAGGAATTCTTTCCCAGAAGGCAAATAATAAAGACGTTTCCATGAATGAGGAAATGCTGGCCTATCTTATGGAAAAGGGAATGGTGACAGAAGAAAGCCTCAAAACCTTTAAGCCTTCCATCTGTAACCGCCTTGACCGGAATACGGCAGGAATTCTGATCGCAGGGAAAAGCCTGCCGGCCCTGCAGGAGCTTAATGAACTGATCAGAGAGAGAAAGATCGGCAAGTATTATAAATGCATCGTTGCCGGCAGACTCGAGAAAGAAGAAAAGATCCGGGGCTATCTGATCAAGGATGAGAAAACAAATAAGGTAAGGATCAGCAAAAAGCCGATTCCCGGGGGAGAGGAGATCTTAACAGCCTACCGGCCGCTTGCCTTATGGGAAGAGACCAGCCTGCTGGAGGTAGAACTGATCACAGGGAAGACCCATCAGATCAGGGCGCATCTTGCATCCATAGGTCATCCGATCCTGGGAGATCGGAAATATGGGGATCCGGTAAAGTATGGCAGACAGATGAAAAAGGGAAATTATCAGGCACTTTTTGCTTATAAACTGGCCTTTCCCAAGCTGGAAGGTACATTGAAGGGAGTCTCCGAAAAAACCTTTACGATCGAGGAACCGGCAGAATTCCAGAGGTTGATTCGTGATTTTGTATAATAAATTAACTGATGCAAAAAATGAAATGTGGAATGTGCCAAATAGATATTGAACCAATTTTTCTGACAGTTTATAATAATTGTAACGTTGTTTACGCGTGACTAATTGAAAAGGTTAGGAGGAAACTTTAATGAAACAGATGGAAGCAGATGTTGTAGTAGTTGGCTGTGGTATGTCCGCATTAGCTGCTCTTACACAGGCTCAGGAGAGCTTAAACGCAACAGGTGGCGGTGTTGCTGTTGCATTTGAGAAATCAAATACATCAGGTGGTGCTGCTAACATGGGTATGGCGCTTCTTGCTTTTGAGTCCCAGATGCAGAAAGAAAATATGACAAATGACTTCACAAAGGATGATGCATTTAATTTCTTTATGGAGTATGTTCACTGGAGAAGCAACGCAAGACTTGTTCGTCGTTGGTTCAACCAGTCTTCAGAGACAATCGAATGGCTGCAGAATATCGGTGTAGAATTCCTTGGCGTATTCAAATACTTCAAGAACTCACACTGCACACAGCATATGGTTAAGATGCCGGGCTCTAACAAACCGAGTGAGCGTTCCGCATCTATCATGAACAAGAGACTGACAGAATATGTACAGGAGATCGGCGGAGAGATTCTTTTCAATACTCCGGTTACAGAGATCCTTACAGGTTCCCAGGGTCAGGTTCGTGGTGTAAAGGCTGTGGACGAGAACGGCGAAGAGATCGAGTGCCTTTGCAACTGCGTTATCGTAGGTACAGGTGGTATCGGTAATAACGTAGACATGATCGAGCAGTACATGGGATGGAAATGGGGCGTTGACATGTTTACATTCCGTATCCCGGGCATCGATGGCGATGGTATCAACATGGTTTGGAACATCGGCGGAAGAAAAGCAAAGATCAACATGGAGGTTACTTACAATACTCCGGGTACAACAGATATCTTCAAGACCCTGTCTGAGGTTATGCGTCAGCCGAACCTGATGGTTAATACAGACGGTAAGCGTTTCATCAACGAAGAGATCATGGACAATACAACCTTTACAGGTAACTCCCTTCTGCTTCAGAAGAACCATACAGGTTTCTCCATCATTGATCAGGATATCGTTGATTACTACAAAGAGCATGGTCTTGATTACATCACCTATCACCATGGAATTACTCACATGGACAAATGGGATGAGGAGCTTGATCTTTTCCTTAACCACAAAGGTATTGAGGCAAACGGTCTTTCCATGCTTCACGAAGGTCTTGATGATCAGGAATCCGGACAGACAAACTTCTGGAAATTTGATTCTATCGAAGAACTTTGTGCTGAGACAGGTATCAATGAGAAGAACCTTAAGGCTACCATCGCTGAGTACAATGACATGTGCAATGGCAGCATGAGAGGTTATGACTGGCAGTTCACAAAGGATCACAGATTCCTGAAACCGATCCAGACTGCACCTTTCTATGTAGCACGTCACTTCCCGTCAGGTTATGGTTCACTCGGTGGAATCGAAGTAAACGACAACATGCAGGTTCTGAATGATGAATATGAGCCGATTCCGGGTCTTTATGCATGCGGTAACGATACAGCTACAATCTTTGCTGATTCCTACTGCTTCTATAATCCGGGTTCTACTATGTCATATGCGATCAACTCAGGACGTATTGCTGCAAAAGAGTGCGTAGCTTATATGGATTCTGACGAATTTATCGATCCGGAAGAGTAATATAAACTTGTCCGGACATGAGATGACAATAGAAGCTTTCATGCATAATGCGTGATCAAAGAAGCATATTCCCTAAGGAAGATTCGCAGTGCCGGTACGAAACGGGAGCGGTTTCCGAAGGGATATGCTTCTTTTTATAAGAGAAGATCCATCCGGATTTCCCTTATTATTTTTGGAGAACAGAATGGAAAAGATTGAAAAGAAGTTTGTAGAATATCTTGTCGATGAGGATTTTTCCCTCCTCCTTTTAGAAGAAGAGGAAGCAACAAGGGTCTTTCATCGAAACAGAAAGAATCAGAACATTAAGCTGATTGCAAAAGGTCCCAAGCAGCTGCAGAATGCAGATGAAGAGGTGCAGAAGGTTGCGGATCAGATCATCGGTAAGGAAGAAAATGCAGAATTTAACGAACAGAAGATCATGGAAGTAACAACTCAGATCTGGAAGAGCTGTAAGAGCGAGGGAGAGTTTGTTGCAAAGCTGGCTTACCTGGTAGCCGGAACGATTCGCTCTTCCTATGAAGAAATGCTTTCCAGTCAAAAACCGGGAAAGCGGGTTGGCTTTCCGGTAGATGATACCGATCTTCAGATTGCCTCCCTGAAGGCAATGCATACAGTCGGAGAGATTTTGCTTTCCGCCGAATCAAAGAACGGAAAAGTGAATGCCAAGGCAAATGATGTAGGTCCTTTCTAAAAAGCATTCGTCTTAGCAGACGTCCATGCAAGCGAAGCGGAGAGGCCTTTCTGCCAATCGCTAAAAAGCTTCGTATCAATCGTTGAAAAACTTGCATCGCTTGTGCACTTTATATAAGGAAAGTTAGCTTGAAGCGGGAAATTCTATTTGATATGATTAAGTTAACTTGAGCTTAATATGGTATTTTTTAAAAATACGATATTTTTTGTTGTGTGTTTCAAAAGGAGGAAATTGTGGCGAAAGTAGAAATTTTCGTTGATGGAGTCAGAGTAGAGG
>CAVHNP010000023.1:0-15596 GCA_963637505.1 Prevotella sp. CAG:279 | reverse complement strand
GAGTAGAGGCGGAAGAAGGACAGGACGTTCTTCGTGCAGCGCTTGCTGCAGGTATTTATATTCCGCATATCTGTTCCCATCCGGATTTGGAAAGCCGCGGTGGCTGTAAGCTTTGTGTAATTAACATCGAAGGCAAAGAGGGTGCGCAGTTATCCTGTAAGACAATCGTTGAGCCGGGAATGAAGATTACAACAAAGGGTGCGAGACTGGAGCAGATCCGCCGTGTTGCAATGGAATTTATGCTGGCAGGACATCCGCACGACTGTACATCCTGTAAGATGTATGGTAAATGCGAATTCCAGGCTATGATGCAGGAAACCAATTCAGTACATGGTCGTATGCGTGATATCACAAAGACGACTACCTTTATCAATACGAAGAATCCTCTCATTGTCCGTGAGATGGAAAGATGTATTTCCTGCGGAAGATGTATCCGCGCCTGCAAGGATGTCAGAGGTGTTGGTATCCTTCAGCTCAATAAAAAAGAAGATAATTATGAGGTATATATCGGAACTGAGGGCGATAAGCCACTCCTGGATGCAGATTGCCAGTTCTGCGGTGCCTGCGTAGAAGTCTGTCCGACCGGCGCGCTTCAGGATGTAGAGGGCGTCTTCCGTACAGATATTCCGAAGGCACAGGCTCTGATCCCCTGTCAGGCAGAGTGTCCGGCACATATCGATATTCCGGAATATATCAGGCTTGTGAAGGAAGGCAAGAATTCAGAAGCAGTTGCCGTAATCCGTGAGAAGGTTCCCTTCCCGCATGCTTTGGGTCTTGTCTGCGTTCATACCTGTGAATCCAAATGTAAACGTTCCTATCTGAATGATCCGCTTTCTATCCGTAATCTGAAGCGTTATGCCTGCGAGCATGATGACAAGCAGATCTGGAAAGAAAAATCTCTTGTAAAAGAGCCAACCGGTAAGAAAGTTGCTGTCATCGGCGGCGGCCCGACAGGAATGACTTCTGCCTTCTATCTTGCAAAGCAGGGACATGATGTAACTGTATTTGAGAGAAGTGCAAAGGCCGGCGGCTATATGCAGTATGGTATTCCTTCCTACAGACTTCCGCGAGAAGTTGTGGATGGAGAGGTTCAGATGATCCTGGATCATGGCGTAAAGCTGGAGACAGGCAAAGAAATCAAAAATGTAGCAGAATTAAAGAAGGACTATGATGCAGTCGTGCTCGCGGTTGGTACCCAGGCAGGTAAAGATGCCGTAATTTCCGGTGGAGACAAGTGCGATATGCACACAACGGCCGTAGAATTCCTTCATAAGATTTCTGCAGGCGAATCCGATCCGAACGTACACGAAGGAGCAAAGATCATTGTCCTTGGTGGTGGTAATGTAGCCTTTGATGCGGCAAGAACTTCTGCAAAGCTTGGTGCCAAGGTTGCTCTTTTCTGCCTGGAGCAGAGAAAAGATATGCTGGCTGATGACGAAGAGATCGAGCAGGCAAAAGAAGAAGGCGTTGAAGTACATGACGGAACTACCAACCTGGAGATCATTGGAAGCAAGGATAAGCTGGAAGGCTTAAGATATGCCAATATCACCGGATTCCGTTTCGGACCCAAGGGATTGGAAGTAGATCGTGAGGATGATACGGACTATATTGAACCGGGCGATTATATTATCTTCGCAATGGGACAGAAAACCGATCTTACAGCAGACTTTGGCATTGCCTTGAACCGCTTCGGTTTCCCGGAAATGAAGGAAGGCCACGAAACCGTTCAGGAAGGTATCTTTGCTGCAGGTGACTGTATCACAGGTACAAAGTCCGTGATCCTTGGAATTCAGGGCGGACGTGAGACAGCTTCTGCTGTAGATATTTATCTTGGTGGAGATGGCAATATCGAGGAAGTTCTGCTTGAGAGAGAGCCGGCTGATCCGAAGATCGGCAAGCACGAGGGTATGAACAGAATCCCGAGAGAAGAGCTTACCGTTGAGTCTATCGATAAGAGATGTAACTCCTTTACCCCGGTTGATTTTGGCTTTACACCGGAACAGTCCGGATGCGAGTCATCACGCTGCCTGCAGTGTGATCTGCGCTGCCAGATCAACAGAGTAAAGATGTGGACAGAATATTAATCGGGAACGGAGGTAAGCAAATGGAAAGAATCTGTGGAGTAACAGACGAATCTTTAAAGGAACTGGTTGAACTGGCTGCCCAGGTGGAAACAGACTCCAGCCTTTGCCCGGTTGATGTATCCTACCGCATTGTAAAGGAAGGCTTAAAGAATTCCTGCGGTAAGGGTGTAATGTGCCGAGACGGTCTTCGTCAGGTGTTCACCATCCTTCAGGATGTTGTAAACGGCAAGGGTCAGAATGATGATGTTGAGATGCTGAAAGAAATCCTCGATGTCATCAGAGAATGTGCAGACTGTGATCTTTCATATACAGTAGCAGATCAGCTTCTGAAGCTGATTGAGAATCATGAAGCAGAATTTGATATGCACACCAAGAGAAAGAGCTGCAAGGCTCTGGTTTGTCCGGGTGCATATGAGATCTATATTGACCCGGCTCTTTGCAAGGGATGCGGCGCATGTAAGAAGGCAGCTCCTGTAGGTGTGATCGCCGGTAGCGAAGGCATGATTCATGTTGTTAAGAAGAATGCGCTTGAGATCAAGAAAGAGGAGTTCTATGCTCTTTGTCCGAATCAGGCGATTAAGAAGGCAGGCAGGGTAAAACCGCCCCTTCCGACAGAACCGGTACCGGTTGGTTCCTTTGGAGCTGGAGCCGGCGGCGGAAGAAGAGGAAGAAGAGGTGCTGCGGGAGCTGCTAAGGCAGTAGCGTCCGCTCCGAAGGAGGTAAAGGCAACAGAAACAAAGGCTACGGTTACACCAAAGCCGGTCGTTGCACCAAAACCTGTCGTAGCACCGAAGCCGGTAGAAAGTGTAAAACCGGCAGTAAATCCGACTCCGGTAAAAGCAGCTGCTCCGGCAGCTAAGGTGACACCGGCAGCCGGTATTCCGGAAGGCGGCGTAAGACGGAGACGCAGAAGAAGTGCGGGAGAGGAAACAGTAGCAGCTGTGACAAGCGCTCCGGCAGAAAAGCCGCAGACAAGCCCGGCAGCAGAGGAGACAGCTACAGCTGATGCTGCACCGAGAAGACGCAGAAGACGTCGTGAATAAGTAAAAGTCATTATTTATTTAAAATAGTGTAAGAATCACCCCGGCAGGAATCCTGCCGGGGTGATTCTGCCATTTTAAGATTATATATAAAACGAGGTATAGAACCAAAGGTACTGGTGATTAATCTATCAAAGAGGACGAGATGTTCTATAGCCCAAAGCAGAACATCTCGGCCTTTTTCGGATGGATGAAAGCAAGTCCTATATTGAAGATTTGAGACATATCATGTATGATAAATGAGGCAAATTTTGAGAAAAGAGAAAAGCGATGAAGATATATCTGATCAGGCATGGAGAAACGGCCTGGAATCATGAAAGAAGAGTACAGGGCAGAACGGATATTCCCCTGAATGAAGCCGGTGAAGAAATCGCAAGAGTAACCGGCAGAGGTTTACATAAAGAAAACGTTTACTTCAATCGTATCTATGCCAGCCCGCTTTGCAGAGCCTATCGTACCGCTGAACTGATCCGGGAGGAAAGTCATTCCGAATGTAGCATCGAAAAGGATGATCGTCTGGTTGAGTTTTGTTTTGGCGCTTTGGAGGGAAAGGTAATTCCTGAGATTGGGAAGGATCCGCAGCTGAGTAAATATCGTGAATGTTTCCTTCATCCGGAAAATTATATTCCGGAGGAAGGCGGGGAATCTTATCAGGAACTGCTGGATCGTACGAGAAATTTTCTTGAAGAGAAGCTTCTTCCGCTCGAGAAAAGCATTCCGGAGGGAAATGTTGCGGTTTGCTGTCATGGAGCCGTGATCAGGGCTTTTTTGCTTTATCTGAAGAAAATGCCCCTGAGTGACTTCTGGGACTTGTCCCAACTGAATTGCAGCGTGAATTGCCTGGAGGTCAGGGATGGCCTGATCAGGATTTTATATGAAAATAAAATTTTCTATGAGCCGGAGCGTGATCGAAAGCTTGGTCCGACAACCATGCTCAAGCGCGGAATGTACCGGACAGAGAAAAGGAACTGAGCATGGCAACCTGGAACTCCAGAGGTCTTCGTGGTTCTACCCTGGAGGATCTCATTAATCATACAAATGAAAAATATGCAGACGAGAATCTGGCATTGATCCAGAAGATCCCCACACCGATCACGCCAATCACGATTGATCAGAAAAGCAGGCATATTACCCTGGCTTATTTTGATCAGAAAAGTACGGTCGATTATATCGGCGTTGTGCAGGGCATTCCGGTCGCTTTTGATGCCAAGGAATGTAAAACGGATACCTTTCCTCTGCAGAATATTCATGAGCACCAGATAGACTTTATGCGGAAGTTCGAAAAGCAGGATGGAATCAGCTTCCTATTGCTTTATTTTACGGAAAGAGAAGAGTTTTATTATCTTCGTTATGAGGAGATCATGCTTTTTTGGGAAAGAATGAAGGCAGGAGGAAGAAAGAGTTTTCGAAGGGAAGAACTGAGCGAGGACTTCTTCTTCCATACACCAAATGGACTTTGGGTGCCTTATCTGGAACTTTTGCAAAAGGATCTGGAAATTCGGGATAAAGAAGAGTAAAAGAAGGGTTGAATTTCATACTCTACCATGGTAGCATATTAGCAGACTAAAGCGCGGAGGATAAAATGAAAGATAAATTATTACATACACCGGAGGGTGTGAGAGATATATATGATGCGGAATGCGCAAGGAAGATGATTCTTCAGGAGAAATTGCAGAAGGTCATTCGTCAGTATGGCTATCAGCCGATTCAGACCCCTTCCTTCGAATTTTTTGATGTATTCAGTGCAGAGATCGGTACAACCCCGTCTAAGGATCTTTTTAAATTTTTTGATCGGGAGGGAAATACCCTGGTGCTGAGACCGGATATTACGCCATCGATTGCCAGAGCAGCGGCAAAATACTATGCCGAGGATGAGAGTGTTTTGAGGTTTTCCTACCTGGGCAATACCTTTATCAATAATTCAAGCTATCAGGGTAGATTAAAGGAAAGTACTCAGCTTGGTGCAGAGTGCATCGGCGACGACAGCGTGGATGCAGACGCAGAGATGATCGCCCTTGTGATCGAGTGCTTCTTAAAGGCTGGGATGGAAGAATTTCAGATCAGTGTCGGTCATGTCGGATTTTATAAGGCGATTTGCGAGGCGGCCGGAATTGACCGGGAAATCGAGGAGACAATCCGCGATCTGATCTGTTCTAAAAATTACTATGCGGCTGATGAGATTCTGGAAGAACGCAAGGTGTCTTCCGATATTATTGCTATTTTCGAGGCTCTTCCCACCTTTATCGGAAGGGTAGATGCTTTGAACAAGGCAAGAAACTATGTAAAGGAAATCCCGGCGGCAATCAAGGCAATTGATAGACTCAGCCAGCTTTATGAGGTGCTTTCTGCTTATGGATATGAGTCTTATCTTTCCTTTGATCTCAGCTTCTTGAATATCTATGACTATTACACGGGTATTATCTTTGATGGTTATACCTTTGGAAGCGGAGAAGCGATCGTAAAGGGCGGAAGATATGATGATCTTCTTTCTTACTTTGGCAAGAAAGCACCGGCTGTCGGAGCGGTTGTTATGGTGGATCAGCTGATGAATGCCCTTTCCCGTCAGAAGATTGGTCTTGAGATTCCTGAGGATAGAATCCTGATCGTATATACAGAAGAAAAACGCACAGAGGCAATCGCGCTTGCGGGCAAGCTGCGACAGGAAGGCAGGACGGTTATTTTGTCACATGGAGAAAAAGTGAACAAAGAGGATTGCCGTAACTATGCCGATGAGCATGACATAGCAGAAGTGATAGTAATGGATCAGGAGACAGAAGCATGAGATATTTAACCTTTGCCCTTACAAAGGGACGTCTTGCAGATAAAACAATGAAGCTGTTGGAAAAAGCCGGCATTACTTGCAGGGAAATGGAAGATAAAGAGACAAGAAAGCTGATCTTTGTAAATGAAGAACTGAAAATGAGATTTTTCTTAGCAAAGGGACCGGATGTACCTACCTATGTAGAATACGGCGCAGCGGACATCGGCATTGTCGGTAAGGATACCATCATGGAGGAAGGCCGAAACATCTACGAGGTGCTTGACCTTGGCTTCGGTAAATGCAGGATGTGTGTCTGCGGACCGAAGGAGGCAGCAGATAAGCTGCAGCATCATGAGCTGATCCGGGTTGCAACCAAATATCCGAAGATCGCAAAGGATTATTTCTATAATACAAAGAATCAGACAGTAGAGATCATCAAATTAAATGGCTCAATCGAGCTGGCACCGATTGTCGGCCTGTCTGAGGTGATCGTAGATATTGTGGAAACAGGATCCACCTTAAGAGAAAACGGTCTTGTTGTTTTGGAGGAGGTTTGCCCTCTCTCCGCGAGAATGGTAGTTAATCAGGTCAGCATGCGAATGGAGCATGAGCGAATTACAGAATTGATCCAGACCTTGAATCAGGTATTAAAGGAGGAAAAATAAATGAGAATTTTAGATCTGACAGAGGAAAGCAGGAAGAATATCCTGGAGGATCTGCTGAAGAGAAGTCCATCCAGCTATGGCAAGTTTGAGGATGCTGTCAGCGAGATCGTAAGTGCGGTAAAAGAAAAGGGAGATGAGGCTCTTTTTTCCTACACAAAGCAGTTTGATAAGGCAGATCTGAATAAAGATAATGTGATTGTAACCCAGGAAGAGATCGATGAGGCTTATGCTGAGGTGGATGATGAGCTTCTGGCTGTTATGCGTCGTGCACTCGTTAATATCCGCTCTTTCCATGAGAAGCAGAAGAGACAGAGCTGGTTTGACGCAGAAAAGAGTGGCATTGTTTTAGGCCAGAGAATTACCCCTCTGCACAGAGCCGGTGTTTATGTACCGGGTGGAAAGGCTGTCTATCCTTCTTCTGTACTGATGAATGTTCTGCCAGCTAAGGTTGCAGGCGTGGATGAAATCATTATGTGTACACCGCCCGACAAAGAGGGCAAAGTTTGTGCCACTACACTGGTAGCAGCGAAAGAAGCGGGTGCAGATGTGATCTATAAGGTTGGTGGTGCACAGGCAATCGCTGCAATGGCCTTTGGAACAGAAAGCATTCCGAAGGTAGATAAGATCGTAGGACCGGGTAATATCTATGTGGCACTGGCAAAACGTGAGGTATACGGACATGTAAGCATCGATTCCATTGCCGGTCCGAGTGAGATTCTTGTCCTTGCAGATGAAACAGCCAACCCGAGATTTGTGGCTGCCGATCTTTTGTCTCAGGCTGAGCATGATGAGATGGCTTCTGCGATCCTGGTTACAACGGATCGTGACCTTGCAGAAAAGGTATCCGAGGAGGTTGATGGCTTCCTGAAGGTGCTTTCCAGAAAGGATATCATTCAGAAATCTTTGGATTCCTATGGCTATATTCTGATCGCGGAAACAATGGATGAAGCAATCGACACAGTTAATGAGATCGCTTCCGAGCATCTTGAAATTGTAACAAAGGATCCTTTTGAAACAATGACAAAGGTAAGAAATGCAGGCGCCATCTTCCTTGGCTCTTACAGCAGCGAGCCTCTGGGAGATTATTTTGCGGGACCGAACCATGTTCTTCCGACAAATGGAACTGCCAAATTCTTCTCAGCACTGTCTGTAGATGATTTTATTAAGAAGTCTTCTATCATTTCTTATTCCAGAGAGGCTCTGGAACCGGTACATGAGGATATTATCCGCTTTGCAGAAGCAGAGCAGCTGACAGCACATGCAAATTCAATCCGTGTGAGATTTGAAAAATAAAGAAGGCAGGATTAATAGGATGGAAAGAAAAGCTGAGATAGAACGTATTACAAAGGAAACGAAGATTCGCTGCCGCTTAAATCTTGACGGAAGCGGAGAGGCAAAGATTCATACCGGAATCGGTTTTTTTAATCATATGCTGAACAGCTTTGCCAAGCATGGCCTGATCGATCTGGAACTCGAGGCAGATGGGGATCTGGAGGTGGATAACCATCATACCGTTGAGGATGTCGGAATTGTAATCGGACAGGCGATTCGGGAAGCAATCGGCAGTAAAGAGGGGATTAACCGCTTCGGAAGTGCCTTTGTTCCTCTTGATGAAAGTCTGGCTCATTGCGTGATCGATCTCTCCGGAAGACCATATCTGGTCTTTCATGCGGACTTTCCGGTAGAGCGTGTGGGAAGTATGGAAACAGAAACCGTAAAAGAGTTTTTCTATGCGCTTTCCTATTCCGCAATGATGAATATTAATATAAGGGTAATCGATGGGGTAAATGCCCATCATATGATGGAAGCCATGTTTAAGGCATATGGCAGAGCGCTTTGCGAGGCAGTGGGAAAGAATCCCAGAATTAAGGGAATCCCGTCTACCAAGGGTGTAATATAGGAGAAAAAAATGCGATTTAAAGATCTTTCTGCTTTTCTTTACCTGACAAAGGGAAAACTTTATACAGGAAAGAACAGCAGGAAAAGCTATACAAAGAAAGATATTTTTTCTTTGATCAGGGTACTGAATAATACAGGAGTGGATCATCTCTATGTAATTGATGAGGCAGAAGATCTCCAGGAACACAGGGAGAATCTGACTCTTCTAAAGGATGTTTGTTATTCCGCGGAAATGCCGGTAACAGCCGGTGGCTTTATGGAGCAGATGGAGGATGTGAGGGATTATCTCTTCGTCAGATGCTCCAGTATCATGATCGATGCAAGTTCTTCAAATGCGGTTCAGCTTTTAAAGGACAGTGCGGCAAGATTCGGAAATGAAAAGGTTGTTTTATATCTTTCAGATGTAGACATCCTCTTCAAGCATAAGGAGCTGATCGAGAAATCGGTAAAACTTCTGGTGCTCAAGGATCAAAAGATGGTAACATCTGTTTCGGATATGACCAGTCTGCCCATTGAGCCGGTCTATGACCGCTTTGACTTTGAAGAGGTGAAGGAGATCCTGAGCAAGAGCCATATTTCCGGAGTGGCCTTTGAATATCAAAGTATGCTTGATGTAGATATGATGCAGATTAAGAATGATCTCATCAGCAACCGTATCAAGGTAAATCGTTTTGAGCCCCTCTTAAAATGGGAGAATCTTAAGCTGAATTCAGACGGCATGGTGCCGGTCGTAGTGCAGGACTATAAGAATAACGATGTTCTTATGGTAGCTTATATGAACGAAGAAGCTTTTTATCATACGCTGACAAGCGGCAAGATGACCTACTGGAGCCGGAGCAGGGATGAACTTTGGGTCAAGGGAGATACCTCGGGACATTATCAGTATGTCAAATCCCTGACGGCAGACTGTGATCATGACACCATTCTGGCCAAGGTATCACAGATCGGAGCGGCATGTCATACCGGCAACAGAAGCTGTTTCTTCTATGATATTGTGAAGAAGGATGTGTCTGCGAAGAATCCGAGAACTGCCTTGGAGGATGTTTATAAGACAATCTTCGATCGCAAGCAGCATCCCAAGGAAGGCTCTTATTCGAACTATCTGATGAAGAGCGGAGAAGACAAGCTCCTTGAAAAATTAGGAAAAGAAATCGCTCAGATCATTATTGCGTCCAAGAATGAAGACAAAGATGCGGTTCGTTATGAACTGTCGGATCTGCTTTATTATATGATGGTTCTGATGGTGGAAAAGGGAATCACCTGGGATGAACTTTTGACGGAACTGGCTTTTCGGGAGTAATCTATGAAGAGAATTCTGATCACAAAGTATGAGGAGAAGCTTTTTTGTGGCCTTTTTGAGGACAGAAAACTTCAGGAAGTGCTCTTGGAAGAAAAAGACAATCCGTCCCTTTTGGGAAATATTTACATCGGAAAGGTTAGCCGCATTGTTTCTAATATCAATGCGGCTTTTGTTGATATCGGAATCGGAGAAGACTGCTATTATCCCCTGGACGGAGCGGTGCATCTTTTCTGCAGCTCAAAAGCTTCAAAGAAGTTTTCTGTCGGTGATGAGATTATCGTGCAGGTTAGTCAGGAAGGGCAGAAGAGAAAACATCCGACTCTGACCTCGGCAATCGAATTCAAAAGTAAAAATTTGATTTTAACCCTAGGGAAAAAGGGGGTTGGGCTTTCTTCAAAAATTCCAGCTGAACGAAAAAAGAAGATACGGCAGCAGCTGGAAGAAGTTCTGGGGGGCTCATCTCTGACAGAAGAGAAAATACAAGCCGGGCTTTTGGTTCGAAGCAGTGGCGTGGAGCTTACGGATTCGGAATTGAGAGAAGAGGCAAAGAAATTACTGGAGGAAGGCCGCCATAAACTGGAACTGTGGAAACATAGAAAGGTCTTTTCCAGTCTTTTTGCGCAGGAAGAGGAGTATCTGTCTTATCTATATGGCTTATCCCATGGGAGCTATGAGGAAATCCTGACAGATTTGCCGGAGGTAAAGGAAAAGCTGGAAGAGAAAGGCCTTCCCTTACGTTTTTATCAGGAGGAAGGATGGCCTTTAATAAAGCTTTATTCTATCAGGGAGCAGATAGAAGCTGCCTTATCCGCTCGGGTGTGGCTGAAGAGCGGCGCCTATCTTGTCATTCAGGTGACGGAGGCTCTTACGGTAATTGACGTAAATACCGGAAAAAACACAGGAAAAAAAGAAAAGAAGGAACTGCTTCGCAGGGTGAATCTGGAAGCGGCAAAGGAGGCGGCCAGACAGATCCGATTGAGAAATCTTTCAGGGATCATTTTGATTGATTTTATCGACTTGCATGAAAAAGAAATCGAGGAAGAACTTTTGAATTGCATGAAAGAATATGTCCGGGAGGATCCGAACAAGGTACAGGTTTATGATTTTACCCGTCTGAGGCTGATGGAACTGACCAGAAAGAAAATAAGAAAGCCCCTTTGGGAACAGGTGAAAAATTCCGGTAAAAGTTCTTGACGAACGTGAAGTGACATGATAGTATACAGAGGTATGCCGCACAGTGAGGTAGAAGTCTGTCCATATAGCATGGACCACCGTAACTGGCGAGTAATGATAACAGGAGGTGCCATAGATGTACGCAATTATTGCCACAGGCGGAAAGCAGTACAAAGTTTCAGAAGGCGATATCATTACCATTGAGAAACTTGGAGCTAATGCCGGAGAAGAAGTCGTTTTTGATCAGGTTCTCGCAGTAAGTGATGACAAGCTTGTAGTCGGACAGCCGACAGTTGCAGGCGCAACAGTAACAGCTGATGTTATTGGAGAAGGACGCGCTAAGAAAGTCATCGTATACAAATACAAGAGAAAATCCGGATATCATAAGAAAAACGGCCACAGACAGTCTTATACTAAAGTACAGATCAAAGCGATCAACAAGTAATATCTGTAATGAATAGAGTAACCATTTATCAGGATGCAGAAAAGAATCTAAAAGGATTCAAGAGTGATGGGCACAGCGGCTTTGCCGAAGGAGGCGAGGATATTGTTTGCGCAGCCATATCCGTTCTTGTGATCAATACCATCAATTCCATCGAAGAGCTTACGGGAGTGATTCCGAAGCTTCGGGAAGATGAGGAGAGAGGGATGATCTCCTGTATGCTTGATGACTACAGGCGGAAGGATATTCAGTTGCTCTTGCATTCCCTGAGAATTGGTTTATGTTCGATACAGGAGACTTATGGTCAGGAATTTATTAAGGTTTTTTTCGAGGAGGTGTAAACGATGATGAAAATGAATCTTCAGTTTTTCGCTCATAAAAAGGGTGTTGGTTCTACAAAGAACGGCAGAGACTCTGAGTCCAAGAGACTGGGCGCAAAACGTGCAGACGGACAGTTCGTTTTAGCCGGAAATATTATCTACAGACAGCGTGGAACAAAGATCCATCCGGGTCTCAATGTTGGACGTGGCAAGGATGATACATTATTTGCTACATCAAACGGTGTTCTTCGTTTCGAAAGAAAAGGCAGAGACAAAAAAGTTGCTTCTGTTTATCCGGTTGAAGACTAATCAGTGAATTTATGTGAAACTTTTTCCAAGTTTCGCTCATGTTCACAGGAAAGGATTCTCGTCTGCAAGACCTAGGCGAGAGATTTTTCCTGTGTAGACCCTGCAGGCTGCCTTAAAAGGCAGCCTGTTTGCATATATGAATATTGCTTTATGTAAATAGAAAGCAATTAATGATCAGCGAAAAGATTTAGGAGTGATACGATGTTTTCAGATCGTGCCAAAATTATAATCAGATCCGGAAACGGTGGCGATGGCCATGTTAGTTTTCGAAGAGAAAAATATGTTCCGAATGGCGGTCCGGACGGAGGAGACGGCGGTCGCGGCGGAGATGTAATATTTGAAGTAGATGAAGGTCTGAATACCTTAACTGACTTCAGACACAGAAGAAAATTTGCTGCTGAAAACGGTGAAGAAGGCGGCAAGAAACGTTGTACCGGAAGGTCCGGCAATAGTATCACTTTGAAGGTACCTGCCGGTACGGTGATCAAGGAAGCCTCTTCCGGAAAAGTGATCGCAGATATGTCCGGAGAGAACAAAAAGCAGATCGTTCTTCATGGCGGAAAGGGCGGCCTCGGAAACATGCATTTTGCAACAGCAAAGATGCAGGCGCCGAAATATGCTCAGCCGGGAAAAGCCGGTATTGAGCTTGAAGTGCAGCTGGAGCTGAAGGTGATCGCCGATGTAGGACTGGTAGGCTTTCCGAATGTCGGAAAATCCACCTTGCTTGCCCATGTATCCAATGCAAACCCGAAGATTGCAAATTACCATTTCACAACTTTGAACCCGAATCTGGGCGTTGTGGATCTGCCGGATGCGAAGAGCTTTGTTATGGCGGATATTCCGGGACTGATCGAAGGAGCTTCCGAGGGCGTCGGACTTGGTCATCAGTTCCTGCGTCATATTGAAAGAACCAAGGTAATTATTCATCTTCTGGATGCTGCATCCGTTGAAGGCAGAGATCCGGTTGAGGATTATTATGCAATCAACAAGGAATTGGAAGCCTACAATGTAGATATCCTGAAGAAGCCGCAGGTGATCGCTGCAAATAAGATCGATGCAATTTCTGAGGAAGAAAATCCTTATATCGAGGAGCTGAAGAAGGAATTTGAGCCCAAGGGAATCAAAGTTTTCCCGATTTCCGCTGTCAGCGGAAAGGGAGTCAAAGAACTTTTATATGCTGTTTCTTCCATGCTGGGAGAAATGGATGAGGAGCCGATCGTATTTGAAGCCGAATATGATCCGGAAATCTATCAGTTCGAGGATGATCCCTATACAATCGAGATTGATCCCAAGGATGGAGCCTATGTGGTTGAAGGGCCCAAGATCGAGAAAATGCTTGGTTATACCAATCTTGAGTCAGAAAAAGGCTTTTTATTCTTCCAGAACTTTATGAAGAAGAATGGTATTCTGGATGAGCTGAAAAAGATGGGTCTGGAAGAAGGAGATACGGTCAGAATGTATTCCCTTGAATTTGACTTTTACGAATAAGAAGGAGACAGGCGATGACAAGTAAACAGCGTGCTTATTTAAAAAAGCTTGCTTCAACAATGGATCCGATTTTTCAGATCGGAAAGTCCGGCATTACACCGGAAATGACAGAGGCAGTTTCTGAGGCGCTTGAAGCGAGAGAACTGATCAAACTGCATGTTCTGAAGAATAATTTCGATGAACCGAAGGAACTGGGACAGACCCTTGCTGAAAGAACAAGATCAGAGGTTGTGCAGGTAATCGGACGTAAGATCATTCTTTATAGAGAGTCGAAGGATAATAAGAAAATTCTTCTTCCCAGGTAGGAGCTCTTGATGAATAAAAAAATCGGAATCATGGGAGGCAGCTTTGATCCGATCCATACAGCTCACTTGCTGATCGCAGAAAGCGCCAGAGAACAGCTGGGATTGGATGAGGTCTGGTTTATGCCAAATGCCAATCCGCCCCATAAGCAGGGACGTAAGGTATCGGATGCAGCCCTTCGCTGTGAGATGGTGGCTGCTGCGATTGAAGACAATCCCTTCTTTTCTCTTTGCAAATACGAGGCAGAACGCAGCGATATCAGCTATACAGCTGATACGCTGGCATATTTTCACAGAGAATATCCGGAAACGGAATGGTATTTTCTGATGGGAGGAGATTCCATTCGGGATTTTTCGACCTGGTATCATCCGGAAAGAATCGCTTCCTTGGCAGTTCTTGTCATTGCGAACAGAGAAGAAGTGCAGAAGAAACTCTTGGAGGAAGCGGTCGAGAAAGTGAAAAGAGACTATCAGGCCGATGTAAGGATTCTTTCTTTCCCGCAATTGGATGTATCTTCCAGTATGATCAGGAAGAAAGTAAGGGAGGGGAAGTCCATTCGTTATCTTCTTCCGGGACAGGCGGAGAAATTTATCAGAGAGCATGGCTTGTATAAGGCAAAAGAGGTATAAAAGTGGATCTTAAACCTTTTCTGAAGCAATTAAAAAAGGATTTAAAGGAAAGCAGATATCAGCATACTCTGGGTGTAACCTATACAGCTGCAGCCCTGGCTATGGCAAATGGCTTGGAACCGGATCAGGCCGAGCTGGCAGGAGTTTTGCATGACTGTGCCAAAAATCTTCCGGATGAGGAAAGCAAGAGTCTGATCCGGGAAGCAGGCATGGAGGTTACGGTATTTGAAGAAAAGAATCCGGCACTTTTGCATGCAAAAGCAGGTTATATCCTTGCAAAAACAAAATATGGGGTAGAAGACGAAGAAATTCGCCATGCGATTCTGGTTCATACGACAGGATGTCCTGGAATGAGTCTTTTGGATAAGATTATTTTTATTGCAGATTATATTGAACCCGGGAGAACAAAGCAGGAGCACTTAAAAGAATTAAGAGAAGAGGCTTTTAGAGATCTTGACTCCTGCCTTTTGCATATTCTGGAGGATACAGTTGCTTATCTGAAAAAAGACAGTAAAGTTCTGGATCCGATGACGGAAAAAACCTATGAATATTATAAGGAAAGGTCTCTGAAAGGAGCTAACTGAAAGGAAGTAAAATGACAGCAAAAGAAAAAGCATTGCTTCTGGTGAAAGCACTTGAAGAAAAGCTTGCAAGAGATATTGAGCTGATTGATATTCAGGAAATTTCTCTGATTGCAGACTATTTTGTGATTGCATCCGCAACAAATAGTTCACAGATGAATGCCCTGGTTGATGCAGTAGAGGATACCGGAGCAAAAGAACATTTTTCAGCTAGAAAGCCGGAAGGCAGTTATCAGTCGGGCTGGGCTCTGATTGATTGCGGTGATGTAATTGTTCACCTTTTTTCAGAGAAGGAGAGAGACTTCTACGATCTCGAGCATATCTGGAAAGATGGAAAAATAGTAGAATTTTAGAATTATCCTAAAACAAACAAAAGGCCGAGAATGATTCTGCCGGATCTAAAACACGCTCTCGCTCGAGGGAAGCTCCTAGCAGTGCTAAGCTCGAGACACATGTACCATGTGCCTCTTGCATGATGACTTACGGCGCATTCCAAATCCTGCTATCGCAGGATGCGCCTTCGTTTCATCGCACCGCTTACGCGGCACGATATACACTGAGGGCTTCCCAACGGTTTTTGATCCTAGGCAGAACATCTCGGC
>CAVHNP010000022.1:0-32481 GCA_963637505.1 Prevotella sp. CAG:279 | reverse complement strand
CGGCGCCATTTTAAATCGTGCTTTGCACGATGGCGCCTCGCGTGCATCGCATCGCTGACGCGATACGATATAGAGCGAGAGCGTGTTTTAGATCCGGCAGAATCATTTCTCGTCTTTATTAAAGCACTTACCCGAGCATATATTGCTCACTATAGCATATTCCTCAGCCTGCTCAGCACCTCCCCGGCCACCGCCAGCTTATAGAGAAGCCTTGATGGCTGAGGCGGAATCTCCACCTGATAGCTGTCTGTTCTTTTCTCAAAGGAAAGGGCAAAATAGACCTTCCCCGGAACAGAAGCTTCCGCATTCTCCGGGTCAATATTCCCCATGGTTCCGGTTACACCGATCCCGATATCCGCCTGATAAATCCTTCTGCAGCAGTCTGCCATAGCCACCGCCGTCTCTTCGGAATAAACAGAATACTTCTCGATTATCTCTGCAGGTACTCCCATTTTTATCTTTGCTTCATTGGAATAGGTAATAAAGGCTCCCTTTAAAACCGCAGATGCCCCTTCTGTGTCTGTAATCAGAGAAGCAATCTGTCCGGAACTGGCACTCTCCATTGTCGTAATGGTCAGCCCTTTTTGAATCAAAAGTCTGGTCAGTTCATGATAGCCCTCACGGACTTCTTTTTCATCACAGATTCCCTTCTTCATTTTCTGCCTCCTATTATCCTATTATCGAAAAAGGCAAAGCCCACAATCGCTGGCTTTGCCTTTTCTCTCTGTCACTTAACTTCTATAGCTATACGAAACTCTTCTCAGCCCTTTTCCAAAGCCAGTGTTTTGGTTGGCATATCGCAAACCTCTGAGGGTCCGAAATACTGGATAGAACCCGGATAGGTGAAGCAGGTCTCAACAGCCCACTCCTCTCTGTGTGCTTCAAAGTATTTGAAAGGCTTTCCGTCCAATTCAACCAGGGCCTTTTTGATAACCGGCTTGTCTTCTCCGTTTCTTCTCTCCATATTCATCATCTTGGTGATGGGCATGCCGCCTGCAACCCACTCTGCTGCCGGCTTATAGAGGTTTGATACCTTGGAAAGGTAGCCGTTATAACCATACTGAATCAGCATGAAGGCATTGTAGCCAAGGGAATAGCAGTAATCTGCATCAAAGTTTGTCGGGAAAGCACATCTTCCTTCATAACCGAAGAAATGATGCTGGGCATTGAACTTGCCATGGTAGCTGCCTGCCGCCCTTCTTGCCTCCAGCTTATCTGCAACCAGAGCTGCAAACAGTTTCTCGGATTCGATCAGGGAAACCTGTACATTGCCATGCGGATCTCTCTCCAGGAAAAGCTGCTGCTGGATCTCTTGGGGAAGGATGGCAAATACATTCATTGCCTCCTTGGTCAGTCCTTTTTCAATATAGGCATACTTTTCTTTCCAGCTCGGAAGGGCATTAAAATGCTCTGCCTTCTCGCCTGCCAGAAGCTCATTGATCTCGCCGATCAGAGCTGAAAACTCCGGAACAAATTCTACAACGCCTTCGGGAATAATGGCTACACCAAAGTTCATTCCCTTTTCTGCTCTTTTTTCTACGGAATCCGCGATATAATCCGCGATTCTGGATAAGGACAGCTCCTTTTCTGCAACCTCTTCTGAGATCAGACAGATATTCGGCTGTGACTCCAGGGCACATTCTAAGGCAACATGGGAAGCGGAACGTCCCATTACCTTAATGAAATGCCAGTATTTCTTGGCTGAATTACAGTCTCTCTCGATATTGCCAACCAGCTCACTGTAGGTCTTGGTTGCTGTATCAAAACCGAAGGAAGCCTCAATATCATCATTCTTCAGGTCTCCGTCAATAGTCTTCGGACATCCGATCACCTGTACGCCGGTTTGATGTGCTGCCATATACTCTGCCAGAACGGCTGCATTGGTGTTGGAATCATCGCCGCCGATGATGACGATGGCCGTCATACCATGTTCTTTGCAAACATCTACGACAACCTCAAACTGTTCTTCTGTCTCCAGCTTTGTTCTGCCGGATCCGATGATATCAAATCCGCCGGTATTTCTGTAGGCATCAATATAGGCATCATCGAAAACAACATAATCATCATTCAGAAGTCCGCTTGGGCCACCCTTAAATCCAAGCAGAACATTCTCCGGATTGGTTGCCTTTAAAGCATCATAAAGACCGCTCACCACGTTATGTCCGCCCGGTGCCTGGCCTCCGGAAAGAATGACTCCTACGATATGCTTCTTCGGCTGAGAAGTATTACTTCCCTTATGAAAGATAATCTCTTTCTCTCCATAGGTATTGGGAAAAAGTGCCTTGATCTGCTCCTGATCTGCGACACTTTCTGTTGCTTCTCCTTCGATTACGCAAATCTCCGAGATGCCATGTCTGAGCATCCCCGGCAGCTTTGGTTTGTAATCGTATCTGGCTTTCTGAAGCGGTGAAACATTCATAATATAATCTCCTTTTCCATATCCCCTTTTTCATTTTATAGCTTAAAATATTGCTGCTATTGTTTTCTCACTTCTTTACTATAACATATAAAAAAGCAGAAAAGAATCTTTGAGACCTGTTAGATTTTTCACACTTTCCCTTTATCCTTTTGGGCATTTCTCACAATCTATTTTGACACTCCTGTATCGGACTGCAGGCTTTATCCTACCGCTGTCCTCCACCGTTTGGAAAAGAAAAAAACAAAGCCAACGATGGCCTGTACCAAAGAGGCCAGGGGCAGAACATAGCCGATTCCGAGCAGGCCGCTTCCCATGACAGCTCCCACCAGGATGCAGAGGGGAATCCGCACCGCGTAGGTGGATATGATATTATTGGCCAGGGTCAGCTTGGTATGCCCTGTTCCGTTGATAAATCCGTTCACGCAAAAGGCAAGGGCGCAAAGCATATATTCAAACTTATAGCCGGCATAATAATTTACTCCTTCTGCGATTACGCCCGCATCCTTTGTAAAAATGCCAACCATACCAGCCGGAATGATCGCCCCCAGAAGGAAAAAGAGAAAGGCAAAAATCTCGCTCAAAAGGATTCCGTACCAAAGGCAGTTCACGGCTCTCTTCTCCTCTCCCGCACCGATATTCTGAGCAACCATGGCCGAGATTGCCGCATTAAAGGAATTGGTCGGAATTGTTGCGAAAAGGAAGATCTTATCCAGGATACCTGCGGCCGCAGAAGCATTGAGTCCAAAGCGGTTAATAATGCCCTCCAGAATGATAAAAGAGAACATTACCAGAAGTTCCTGCAAGGCAATGGGAATACCGATCTGAAGGAGTTCCTTTCCCTCCGCCTTCTGCATATGATAGCTCTTCCATTTAAAATCAAAGGGAAAGCCTCTTCTTTTCACATGAATGATACCGAAGAACATACAGATTGCCTGGGCGGCTACCGTTGCGATCGCAGCACCTGCTGCTCCCATATGAAAGCCTGCTACCAGAATGACATCTCCGATAATATTCAACACACTTGCCACACCGACAAAAAGCAGGGGGGATTTCGAATCTCCCACGCCTCTTAAAATTCCGGCCAGCATATTATAAACCGACTGAAAAATATAGCCCACACTACAGATCAGCATATAGGCAATGGCACCCTGCATAGCATCCTGAGGGGTATTGATCCACTTCAGAAGGGGAATGGCCAGAGCCGCTACAAGGATCATCAGACCAAGGCCAACAAGCCAGGCAATGGTAAAACCGGTTGCCGCGATGGATTGTAAGGAATCCTTCTCTCCTGCTCCGAAGCGCTTTCCTACCATCACTGTTGCACCGACGGAAAGACCGATCAAGACCATCAAAAAGGTACTGATCACCGTTCCTGCAACAGATACTGCCGACACATCCGCTGTTGTCGCAAATCTTCCTACAATATAAAGATCCACCATACCATACAGGGTCTGAATCAGGTTTGCACCAATAAAGGGCATGGTAAAAAGCCAAAGCTTTTTGAATACACTGCCCTGGGTCAGATTATTTTCAACTTCTTTCATTCTTCACTTCCTCTTATCCCTACTACTTTTTTCTTGCCACTCTGCGCCATGCCAGGCTCTTATCTTCCGATTTTCTCTGTTCTATGCCGGCTCTTATTTCTCGGCTCTTACCTTTTCAGTATATCGCGGGGATTATTTTCCTGCTAATAACTCTTACGGCATAGCTCATGCATAACATTTTCTCACCTTTGTCTTTAGGCGACATGCAAAGCAAATACCGCGAATGCTTTCTCTCTCTGCCTTATCAGGTAATAAAGCCACCGTCACAGGTAAGTACCTGCCCCGTAATAAAGGAAGCAGCATCCGAGGCTAAAAAGGAAACTGCCTGCGCAATATCCTCCGGTCGTCCCAACCTGCCCAGGGGCGTTTCTTCTGCCAGGTCTTCCTTCTCCTCCGCTGAGAATTCATTCATCATTTCGGTATCGATCACTCCCGGCGCCAGGCAGTTTACCCGAATGCCTGTCGGTGCCAGCTCATTGGCAAGAGATCTGCTGAGACCGATCACAGCTGCCTTTGTTGCGGAATAGGCGCTCTCACAGGACGCCCCTCTCAGTCCCCAGATTGAAGAAAGGGTTATGATACAGCCCCTATGCTCCCGTAGCATATAGGGCAGGGCTGCCTGAATGCTATGGAAAACGCCATCCACATTCACGGCAAAAAATCTATGCCAGGCTTCCTCGGTCAGATCCTGGATCTGAGCCTGTCCCGCAATACCTGCGTTGCAGACAAGCAGATCGATCTCGCCAATCTCCTGCCGAGCGTTCTCAAACATCTGCTCTACCTGCTTCCGGTCAGATACGTCTGCCGAAAGGGCGATTGCCCTTCTTCCCTTCTCTCTTATGGATGCAGCGACTTCTTCTGCTTTTTCCTTATTATTCTGATAATTGATGACCAGATCATAGCCATCTTCTGCCAGCTTTTTGGCGATTGCTGCGCCGATTCCCCGGGACGCGCCCGTGACAAGTGCGACTTTTTGATTCATTTCCGTATTCTCCTTTTACCTCAAACAGTATACTTGTCTTTCATGCCCTAGAAAAGAGTAGATACGAATCAAACATTTCAAAACATGATAGAAAGCTTCTGTTGCAGGTGAAATGAATTGTCATATTTTAACTAAAAGGCTGAGATGTTCTGCTAGATCATCTCAGCCTTTTGTTGGCAATTTTTTATCCTACAACTCTCGATTTCAAACTACTTATTCGTTAACCTGAAAAACTCCACCGATCAAACTATCGTCGTCAAATCCAAGCTCTCCTTCTACCTCTACCGGACTGTCACTTCGAAGTTCAAAGGTATAGGCAACCCGAAGGGTTTTTCCTTTGCGGATCTTCTGATCGTAATTATCGTCTTCTTCCACATCGTCCTTTGCCAGGCCTGAATTCAGTTGAACGCCATCCTGGTAAGCCAAAAGATAAAGGATATCCAGCGGAGTGATCGTTTCCTTTCCGTTATTGGTAATATCAACATAAACACGGATCACCGACTCCCCGCTATAGCCCTCTGCCGGCTCAGCGGAATCGATCACGACATGTACATCATCCTTATCTCCTTCCCAGTCCAGATCATTTGTCCAGGTCGGATTCTCTACTGTCTGCAGCTCGAATTCCTTTGTCGGTCCTCCCGGCAGTTCATCCAGGCTGTAAATGGCAGTTACAATCTCATTTTCATCCCCGCCATACCAGTTATTGATCTCAAAGCGAATGGGACCGCCGTCCTCATTATATTCGAAGTCCTCTAAGCAGCGTACCGTAATGCCGGGGCGGATATAATCATATTGATAATTACCATAGGTCATGTAATCATCATCATCTACATAGGCGGTTCCCAACTCTTCTCCATCCTGGTAAGCCTTGACCACGGTGCAATAGGATGCTGACTGGGTTTCCTTCTTGGAATTATTGCTAAAATCATACCAGAGACGAATTCCCTTCGCATCAAAGTCATCCTCGACAAACTCCGCACCGATGATCTCAAAGTGATAATTTCCAAAGTCTCCGGACTCTGCCACCGTCTTCTTGGCAAAATCCGGATCCGGATCATCTAGATCCCCGCTGGCTGTCTGGGAAGTTCCTTTTTCTGCCTTTTTCAGCTTATTGCTGTCCGTAGATGAATGCTTTTCCTCTGTAATGATATTGATATTCACACCACAGGCGGTCATGGAAAAGCAAAGCAGAAGAGCCAGCAGCAGTGCCGGCAAACGACCGAATTTAAATTTTTTCATATTCTTACTCCTTTTCATCCTTTTTTCTTTCGATTCAGATAAAAGAATTGTATCATGCTTTTCCCAGCCTTTACAATCATCCGGTCTTTTTTCTGCTTTTTACAGCTGGATGATACCGCCGATCACCTTGTTGGTCTTCGCTCCCTTCAGTTCCGGCAGAATCTCGGCACCGCCGGCAATGATGATGGTATCTCCTTCTCCGACCCTGCCTTCTTCCTGCAGCTTTTCAATCTCTAACTGAATCATGTCGTCAATGCTCATATCCTCCTTGATCAGTCTCGGATAGATATTGAATTCCAGATTCATCTGTCTGACAAGCTGCTCGTCCTTTGTGATCGCATAAATCGGGCAGGTTGTACAGAAGGCTGACAGGATGCTTGCTGTATCTCCGGTTGCGGTATAGGCAATGATCGCCTTTGCCTTTAAATGCTGGGCACTGGTGCAGATTCCGTGGTAAACATTGAAACGATAACCCTTGTTCGGGAGATCATAATCCCTGGCAAGGAATCTCTTCCAATAGCTGATAGAGCTTTCTGTCTCTCTCGCGATCGCATCCATTAATTCTACGCATTCTACCGGATATTTACCGGTTGCACTCTCTCCTGAAAGCATGATCGCACTGGTCGCATCGAAAATCGCATTGGAGATATCGCTGACTTCCGCTCTTGTCGGTCTGGGATTATTGATCATAGACTCCAACATCTGAGTTGCCGTGATAACGATCTTACCCTGCAGATAGGTCTTACGGATGAATTCCTTCTGAATAGCCGGTACTCTTGCCATCGGGATCTCTACACTCAGATCACCTCTTGCGACCATGATTCCGTCAGAAGCATCCAGGATCTCATCGAAATTATCAACACCTTCCTGATTCTCGATCTTGGAAATGATCTTAACCTTCTCGCCGCCGTTTTCTTTTAATAAGGTACGGATCTCATTGACATCCTTTGCGCTGCGGATAAAGGATGCTGCAATATAGTCAAATCCGGCCTTGATGCCGTTAATGATATCTTCCTTATCTTTTTCCGTCATGGTCGGCAGTTTCAGCTTCTTGCCGGGAATATTAACTCCCTTGCGATTTGAAAGCTTTCCACCGGAAACAGCCTTACAGCATACCTTACGACCTTCCACAGAGACTACCTCTACCTCGATCATACCGTCATCGAAAAGGATCTTATCTCCTGCCGTTACTTCCTCCGGAAGCTCCTGGTAGGTCACTGAAAATTCCTTTTCATCTCCCAGCATATCCTCTGTTGTCAGATAGAAGATATCTCCTTCCTTCAGGAAGATCTGTCCTTCTTTAAATTTGCCGGTTCTGATCTCCGGTCCTTTTGTATCTAATAATAAGGCGATCGGAATACCAAGTTCCCTGCCTACCTTTTTGATTCGGTTAACCTTCTCTTCCTGCTCTGCAAAGCCACCGTGAGAAAAGTTGATTCTCGCCGTATTCATACCGGCCAGCATCAGCTTTTTTAACATTTCTTCGCTTTCACTTGCAGGTCCGATCGTACATACAATTTTCGTCTTACGCATAAAAATTCTCCTTTCATGCCTGTTATTTTTTTATCCTTTTTTCTTCTCAGCGCTATCATACACATCTCTTGGCCGCTTTTCAAGTGTCATCTTACTGTCATTACGGTTATAACTTCTCCATCATCCTTCCGAAGCTTCGCTCAAAGAAGACACCATAACAGGCACCAAAGAAATTGTTAAAAATACGGAAAAAGATAGCAGCCGGCAGTCCCAGGATACCTTCGGCAATGGACAAAGCACCGAAGGTATTAAAAATCGCCTGACAGCCATAGGTCGCTGAAAGGCCTACACCAATGCCGCCGATCACACCAACATACTGATAAAGAGAGGGAGGCAGAAAATGATACAGGAAGAGAAATACCAGGCATCCTACCACATTCCCCGGCACTCTGGCTTTCGCTCTCTTTTTCACGTCCTCACGGACAGGAGTCAGAATCGACATTGCCGCAATTCCGATCCACATCCGGCGGGGAAGATGCAGCAGGCCTGCAAAGAGCATCGCACTTGTAATCCCAAGCATGAGCATCAGCTGCCATCTTGTTCTTGCAGAATGAAGATCGAAGTCTGCTAGGATCTCTTTTATGCCCATTTCCGGCTTTTTCTTGCGGTGATTTCTAAAATAGACCAGCATCGTTGCAAGGGCTCCGATTGCCATTGCGACAAGGCGCTGCCGATACAGGCTTCCGCTCACGTCATAACCATACATCAACAAATAACAAAGAACCAAGGTGGAATGGTTAAACATCCGCACATTGTGGCAGGTAAGAAGGAGGATTGCAAATATACAGACCGCATTCACCAAAAATTCCTGCAGAAGGCCGCCGCTATTCGCCAGATGGGGGCCTATCGTCATGATTGCAAAGACAAAGGCCATCACGCCGACGCCCTGCGTTGGATAGATTCCAAAATCCGCAAAGCGAAAGGTCATGAGGCATAAAAGCACCACGACTCCGACAATACTGTTCTCACTGCCAAAGATCTCACTAAAGGCGATCACCACCGCCATACAAAAAGCCATCGTGATAAAGATTTTAAAAAGGTAAATTCCCGTATGCTTTATTTTTTCTTTTCTGCTCTCACAGTTTCTGATCAAGTTCTTTGACCCTGCCTGGTTGAGCTGTAGTTCCTGATAAAATGTCATTTGTCAGCCTTTCTATATCATTCCGAAAAAAATATAGCAGCCGCAATCGCGGCTGCCATACTGTCTTATCTGATTTCCGAATAATTGTCAATATCCAATTTAGAAGGCTCCAAAAAATATCCTATTTAAGAGCCTCCAAAGGCATATCCCATTTAGGCGAATCCAAAAACATTCTCGGACCTTTATAGATCCAAAGCAGCATGATACCCTTCATAGACTGCCTTGGTAATATTGGCCGGACGGATACAATCCCCAATCTCCCGAACAAAGGGGGCTACATTTCTCAGCTTATCCACATCCGCCCTGTTGGCTCTCTGACCGACGGAACAGATAATGGTATCTGCCGGAAGCACCGTTTCGTTTCCATCTTCCTTTTTCACCTTCAGGCCTTCTTCTGTCACGGCAAGACCGGCCGTATTCAGATATACTTCCACGCCTTCCCCGATCTTCTGCATCAGGATGGGACGGTGACGGATATTGCAGTCAGGTGCAATGGTATCTCTCATTTCAACCAGGCTTACCTGCTTTCCTTCCTGATTCAGGTGGATAGCACATTCACAGCCGGCAAGACCTCCGCCAAGGACGACGACTCTCTCTCCAACCTTGTCTTTTTCCAGGTAATAGTTGTTCACTACTACCACCTTCTCCGAATCCATGCCCGGAAGGGGCGGGATGATCGGATCAGAACCGACCGCAATGATCAGGGCATCTGCCTCTTCCTTTTCTGCCAGCTCTGCTGTCAGCTCCGTATTCAGTCTGATCTCCACGCCCTCTTCTCTGGCCAGTCTCTCCAAAACAAGACCCAGCTGATACATTTCATATTTAAAGGGAAGGGCCTGCTCGCTCTTCAGGATGCCACCCAGCTGATCCTGCTTTTCAAAAAGGATCACCTTATGGCCTCTCTGTGCGGCAGTGATCGCCGCTTTCAGTCCTGCAACACCGCCGCCTGCTACGAGCACCTTCTTCGGCCTTAAAGCAGGACTGACCTCCATGCCTTCAAACTCCCTGCCAACCAGGGGATTAACCGCACATCTTCTGGTTCCGGTCACCGGCCGCTCGGCCATACAGGTAAAGCAGCGGAGGCAATAGATGATATCCTCTTCCTTTCCTGCCATCACCTTCTGGGGCAGGAAGGGATCTGCCAGAAGCTCTCTTGCCATGTAGATGACATCTGCCTTTCCGCTTTCCAGGATCTCCTCCATCATAGCCGGATCATTGATGGCTCCGATCGTCGCAACCGGTTTCTTTACATGCTTTTTAATCTCAGCTGCCAGATAAACATTTGCCCCATGCTCGGCGAACATGGGCAAATGGGTCTTAAAGAAGCCATTCTGATAGGAACCTGCGGAAACATGGATCAGATCGACATATTCTTCGATCTCCTGAGCGATCCTGCAGCCGTCAGAAAGATCATATCCGCCTTCAAAGAGCTCGCTTCCGCTCATACGGAATTCGATCGGAAAGCCCAGGCCGACAGCCTTACGAATCTCAGCCAGGATCTCTTTTGCAAAGCGGCACCTATTTTCGAGGCTTCCGCCGTATTCATCCTCCCTGTGGTTAAAGAAAGGAGAAAGGAACTGATTGATCAGCCAGCCATGACCACCATGCACCATGATCATCTCATAGCCTGCTCGCTTGGCTAACGTTGCCGTTTCCCCATAGCTTTTGACGATATCCCGGATCTCATCCTTGCTTAAGCCCTTTACCTTTTTTCCGTCCGGACGCGTTCCGTCACTCGGGCCGTATTGACATAGGCCTTCCTTCTTATCCTTATCGGTCAGATAGGTTCCTGCATATTGACCGGAATGAGAGAATTCAATGGAGGGAACCGCCCCATGTCTGTGAATGGCATCTGCCACATAGGTATGGGAAGCCAGATTTCCCGGAGTTGTCAGATTCAGATGTAGCATATGGGAGGCATCTGTATTGGGGTGCACCACCAGCTCGCTTACGGTGACTGCTGCCGCCCCGCCCTTGGCACGGAGCTCATAGAAGCCCTGGCTCCTAGGGCCTAAGCTACAGTCGGCCGTGATATCTGTTGCTCCCATCGGGGCGGAAAACATTCTGTTGCGGAAGGTTACCCTGCCCAGGGTGATGGGACTGGTTAATAGTGGATATTTTTGTTTCATTGGTTGATTCCTTCTTTCTTTATATAAGCCTGCTCCTTGGCACGCATCCGCATGCGTACCGAGCATCTCTGTACTGTTTACTTAATAGGAAATTCCAGAGAAATTCTCTATTAAACAAACAGGAATGTCAGCCCTCTGGCAGAGGGCTGACAATTAACGTGGAGTAACATATTTATCAATAATCTACATACTCTGGCTTTATGCCCGGATAGTCTTCGCATAGCTGCTCCCAGGATTTTGGAAGTTCTACCTTCTTACAAATCGGCCCGCCATGGTCTCCACCACCCAGATAGGCCATACCCCAGTCACGGCCTGCAACCATAACAAAGCTATGATCAATATTCCAAAGCAGCGGTGCTGAATGAACCAAACCCGGAGCCGGAAAAACAAGTCCCTTTCTTGGATGATTGTTGCCGATTGCAGCTCTCGGAATCTCACTCGACGGCCTTCTGTTATATTCTTTCACGTAATTCAGAATATCTTTCTTCGTATAGCCTGCCTCTGCAAAAGCTTTTGCCCCTTCCGGCGGCAGAACGATCATCATTCCAACATCAAAACCACCATGCCACAAAGAACAAAGCTTCTCCAATGCCGCTGATGGATTCATAACCGGAATCTGGGAATGTTCACTCGGCCAGAAAAGAGTAACCGCATTGTCTCCATTTTCTAAGCCAAGATCAGATGGCAAAGACTCCCAGGGGGAGTTTTCTTCATCTTCTGCAACGCAAAGACCAAACCGACAATCAGATCCAGGTCCGCTCATGTCTTCTGTCTGGCTGCGTACCCCGGAAATATTCATGATCATATATGCCATTGCACGTGAAATGCAGGACTGTGCCCTGGTATAAGCTGACAGGAAATTCCTGCCACTGTTAATACCGATTGCATTTCGGATGGGACCGCTGATCACAATCGTCGGAAGCCATCCTGCATTAGAGCATGTCCATCCTTCGAGTTTTATTATATCATGATCCCCCATTGCCTGCGCAATTGCAATCAGGATTGGCATCATCGTCGGCGTACATCCTGCCATCACACCGTTGATTGCGATCTTTTCTACTGTTGCCTTTCCATTTAAGGGTGCCAGCGTTGCCACAACATAATCTCTTGGAAGATCTGTTCCGTGGCACATTTCTGCCACTGCCTCTTCTGTCGGAAGCTTCATCGGTGTTCCATTCGTGAACCCGTGTTGATAGAAAAGATCGTTTAACTCATCCTCTGTTCCCGTAAAAAGATCTTTTGAATAATCATGCGGTGTACTCGGATGCTTTTCTTCTTCTGTGAGCGGTTTTGTCAAAGCTTCTTCAATCTGCGGCAGTATATTTGCTATCACGGAACGATATGTACGAATCGTCCACTCATTACAATCTACACCATTCGGAACAAATCCAGGTCCATCATAGCTTACAATACGGAGTCCCGGAAAACTTCTGGCTGATGCTCCCTTTGATGCCGAAGGAATATATTGATACTTAGAAAGAAGACAAGCCGGCTTTCCCAATCTTTCTATCTGGGCAAATATATATCCCATATACAGTGCACAGGACCCCATATCTGCTCCAACACCAACGACACAGTCTACCTTCTCCAGCCAGGCCTTAAAGGAGGGAAAATTTTCTGTATCCTGATCAATTTCCTGGGTATCCACAATATAAGTATAGTGCTCAAATTTTGCAGTCGGATATTTTTCTGAAAGCTGCCTTTCTACCTCCTGCATAAAAAAGGGATGATATTCTTTAAAGGAAGCGTAAAGACCGATTGTCTTTCCCTCCAAGCTATCTAATCTGGGATTAATCGGATATTTTTCTGCATGATCCGTTTGCGCCCATGGTGATAATATCGTATATTTCTCCATCTTGCTTTCTCCTCCTTCACAAATCCTGCCGGATTCTATGCTTACAGCATATTTACGTCAGCGTTATGCATTCTATTCACCAAAGCAGTCTTTTTCTATTTCTCCGCCTCTTGCTTTGCTCTTGCGAAAGCATCCTCGAACTGCCCTCTTGTAAAGGGGCCGCCATGTCCGGAATAAAAAACTCTCGCCTTTGTTTCAGCTATCTTATCCAGCCCCTTAAACAGCAGCTCATTTGCTTTTCTTCTGTCCGGATCATAACCAAAATAGGCAATTGTCGGTCTTCCATGTGTGAAATCATCTTCTACCATAAGATCACCGAGAATTGCTTCTCCACTATCCAAAATGACACAACTATCTGAAAGAGAATGCCCCGGCGTATAAATAATTTTTCCTTTCACGCCGTACTCCCTAAGATCGAATTCATCTTCATAGCTAAAATCCGGCTTAATTGGCGGAAGATAATCATCCGGCATGCCTCCCTGTCTTTTCGCAAACTCCATGATCTCATCACCAATTTTATTACGAGGAAAGACATGTGGCATCTCAGCCTTTTCCATATCTTCTACGCCAGCTTTTGCAACCAGGATCGGTGCACCTGACAGTTCCCTAAAAATTTCAAGATTACAGGTATGATCTACATGTGCATGACTGGCTACGATCAATCGAATCTTTTGGGGATCTATTCCGTTTTCCTTGAGATTTTTCTCAACCTCTTCCTTCCCGTAGACTGCCCCTCCGTCAACAACGATCACCGCATCACCTTCGCAGACAAAATATCCATTCGACATTCCACTATGATATAAAACTACTCTAGCCATAAAGTTCTCCTTTTAATTACAGGGACACTTTCGTGTCCCTGTTTAAATACATCATTCAGTTTTATTACTGCTGCTTTCTTCTCTTTGTGAGTTCTTCATTGATTTCTTTTGATTTCTCAGCAGTCAGCTTATATGGAATTAATACAAGCAGAGCACACAGGATCGGAATAATCAGCGAAAGTGTATTAAACATCCTTAAGCCTGCGATGGTTGCATCTGTCTGCACACTTGCTGTCTGATCAAATCCTGACGCGATCAAGCCCCAACCAATAATTGTTGATGCCATTGTCATGCCCATTTTCAAGCCGAAATTTGCAATCGCATACATTGCACCCGGTGCATGAACGCCATTTTTGTATTCACCATAATCTGCTGTATCCGGAATAATGGACCAGGTTCCCGAGAAGGTTAATACCTGTCCCCATCCTAAAATAAAGGATGCCAAAAGATTTAACATGGCATTTGTTCCGGCAAAGTAAAACAATACTGCTGCAGCAATGATTACAATACATCCCAATACCAACTGGAATTTCTTTCCTCTGATCGCTGCAATCTTCGGAATAAAATACATAATGAAAAATGGTGCAAGACTCATTGCCATGAGAAGACTGTTTCCCAAACCTGAATTTCCAAGCACAAACTGTCCATAGTATGAATTAAACATCTGTCTTGTGATGATTGCTGTCGTGATGAAAAAGAAGAAAAAGATAATGCAGATTCCAGGAACATTTCCTTTTAATACAAGAAAAGATTTCAGAATATTACTTTCCGGTTTCGGCGGCTCAATTCTTTCTTTTGTAGTAAAGAAAGTAATTGCAAGGAATACAAAACAAAGAAGACTGAGAACGACCGCTGTCAGCTGATAGCCTCTTGCTTCTCCCATTCCTGCGCTTAAGAATGCTCCAACGATTGCCGGAACAAGAATGGATCCTGCCAAATTTCCAATGGAAGATCCAAATTCACGGAAGGTTCCAAGAACTGCTCTTTCCTGTGAATCATCCGTCAAAACATTTGCCATGGATCCCAAGGGAATCAAAGATGCCGTATTTGACATACCAAAGCAGATATACATTACTCCACAGTAAACTGCCTTAGCTCCCATCGGCATCTCAATATTTGTAAAGGTTAATATCAAAAAGATGCCCATCGGAATAGTTGCAAAAAATGCCCAAGGTCTATAACTTCCCCATCTGCTTCGGGTCCTGTCCGCGATCACCCCCATGATCGGATCATTCACCGCATCCCAGACGCGGGCAATCAGCATGATGACGGTAATTACACCAGCATTCAAGCCCACGACCAGGTTGAAATAAACAAACAGGAAAGTCTGAACAAGGAAATTCGGAAACTGCTCGCCGGCTGTCCCCAAGCCGTAGCCAAGCCTTTCCTTTAAGGTAAGTTTCATGATACTTCCCCCTCATATCATTTCATAACCGTCCTACTTCAATAGGATTAAATATTGTTACCTACTGCGTAGGCTGCCCGCAGTCCAGTCTGAATGCAGCCGACTTTATTGCAATCACCGATCATGTGCGTTCTGCACTTTCCGTTCATAAAGGTCATTGCCTCGTCCTGTTTTGCCTTCATTCCTGCTGCCAGTACAACACTGCCGCATGTTATAAATTGTTCTTTGCCCTCTTGGTCTTTGTACTTCACTCCTTCCTCTGTGACCTCTGTTACAAGGGCATTTAAGCTAAAACTGAGTCCTTCCTGCTCTGTCCAGGTCTTTTCAAAAATAGATCTGAAATGAACCGGTACGCTTTCCGGACTTAAAATGCTTCCCATTTCAAGGATTTTCACCTGATGCCCCTTGCGGGCTAAGGTAATTCCCATTTCTACACCGATCTCGCCGCCGCCGATCACTACAATATCCTTTGTCATTTCCTTCTCGCGGGTGTTCACCTGGGTCGCCGGAATGACATGCTTGGCCTCTATGCCCTTGATGGGCGGAATGGCCGGCTCTGAACCGATCGCTACAACGACTTCATCATAGCCTTCCTTCGCCAGCAGCTCCGGATCGGCCTTTGTATTCAGCCTGACGGTGATCGCCGACTTTTCTACCTGCCGGATCATATAGTCACAGAATCTCGGAATGGTCCACTTTAATTCAATGCCCCTCATGGTATTGAGAAGACCGCCGAGCTGTCCCTCTTTCTCATAAAGAGTGACTGCATGTCCCCTTTTTGCCAAAAGCAAAGCTGCTTCCATGCCAACCGGCCCGCCGCCGACAACTGCGATTTTCTTTTTTCTGTCTGCTTCTCTTCTGAGTCTTTCGATCTTATGCTCCAGACCCCATTCCGGATTTACGGAACAGACTGTATTCCAGTTACCCGGTCCTGCCACATGGCATTTATTACATCTCAGACAGGGTACAACATCCTCGTTTCTTCCCTCATAGGCCTTATTGCCCCACTGGGGATCCGCAATATAGGATCTTGCTGCGCCGATAAAATCGGCTTCCCCTTCTTCAATAATCTCTTCACAATGATCCAGATCCTGGCAGCCGCCAACGATATCTACATAGACATCATTCACGCCGGCCTCCCTCAGTCCCTTTCGGATTCTTCTTGCCGCATCGAGATTCGGGATTTCCCTCGGATCCAGATAGGTCGGCTGAGAGGGATCGATGGATCCTCCTCTGATCTGAAGAATGTCGATCTTGCCGGAGCAGAGCTTTGCAAATTCGATCTGATCTTCTACCGTAAGACCTCCCTTAAAAAGATCATCCTCTCTGCCGGAGATGGATACTTCGATCAGGAAATCCTTTCCGCAGGCTTTTTTGATCGCCTCGCAGATCATCAGCGGAAATCTCGCCCTGTTCTCAATCGAACCGCCGAATTCATCCGTCCTCTTATTTGTCAGCGGGGATAAAAATCTTCCCGGAAACATAAGACGGTAAGCCATATGCATAAAACACATATCAAAGCCAAGGCTCTGAGCCAGCTTTGCCTCTTCGGCATAAGCATCGACCATTTTCAGAAGAAGCTCCTTCGGTGCTGCCTTGCCATACTCTGCTTTGGAACCATCCCCGGCTACAAATTCTGACAGAACGCCGTCAGATGCATCATAGCCTTCTACGATATTCATGTCCGGAAGCACCAGATAGGAGGCCTTTGCTCCGTAATAATGAACCATGTCTGCCACCTGGGCGAACATATGCTGATGCTGGCCTGTATGAATATCTAAGGTAAGGGAATGGGGATCCTTTGTCTTAACAGGATTATTGCCCTTGCAGGTTACAACCGCAGCTCCCGCCTTTGCTTTATTGGCATAATGTGAGATCAGGGCTTCTGTCGGCCATTTCTCTGTTGCCTGAATAAAATGCGGATTGGAGGCGGTGCAGATCAATCTGTTCCGAAGAACAACATTGTTGATCTTGATCGGCTCCAAGAGCTTATTGTATTTAAGCGTCATTCTCTTCCTCCCTTTCCAATTTCCAATCGATAGCTATCTCTTTTCTGATTCTCATTCTAAAGGCTTATATTCATAACGTCCAATAGCTATTTTTGTCTATTTTTATATCTTGAACGTTATGAATTAAACTGCTATTCTTGAGGAAAGCTGAGAAAAAGTGGCTTTTTGTCCCATTTTATCGGTATTTATGCAAAATCCGCCAATGCTCTGTCTGGATTCATTCCTTTCATGGAATGGATCAATGACCAAAGCATTGCCTAACCATTTTATTCATTTTTATTTTAAGGGAAATCCCGGACGAAGGCCGGAAGAAGGAAGGAGTGTCATTTCTATGGAACTCATGCAGCTGGAATATTTCTATGAAACCGCCAAAAGGCAGCATATCACCCAGACAGCCAATGCCCTGAATATCACCCAGCCGGCCTTAAGCAAGGCGATCAACCGCTTGGAAAGCGACCTGAATGTGAAATTATTTGAACGTGATGGGAAAAATATCCGTCTAAGTGACGCAGGTTTGATTGCTTTTAAATATACAGAAAAGATCCTTCATGACATCGAAGATATGAGGGAAAATCTGAATTCTTTCTCGAATGCAGTCAGCGGCAAGATTGTGATTGGCTCCTGCTTTCCTAATTCAGAACCAAACTGGCTCCTTCATGCCATCAGAACCTTTTCCCTCTCCCATCCGGATGTCAATATCATTCTCTCCCAGTTTCCCAGTGACTATCTGCCCTCTCTCCTGAAGGAAAGACGGATTGATATTGCCATCTCTACCTCTAAGATCAATGATTCCGAGCTGGAATGGGAGGATCTCTTTGTCGAACCCATGGGCGTCATCCTGTCCGAGGACAATCCCCTCTCCCTGAAATCCGTCTTATCCATCTATGACCTGCAGTCCGAGCGCTTCTATTGCAATGATCATAACTCAGACGTCACCAACCTGACCAAACGCTTTTGCCAGCGTTGCGGCTTTAAGCCGAATATTGTTTTTGAGGGGCATTTTCCCTCCCTGATCGGAGAAAGCGTAGGCTCGAATTTGGGCATCTCCATCATCTCCCTCCGTGGCTATGAACGCTCCAAGATGCATCCGGATCCCAAGCCCTATGAGAAAAAGATTGTCTACCGCCCCTTAAAAGAAAGCTTCTGCCGCAGGGAGTGCGGCATTGCCTTCTTAAAAAGTCGCTATCTCAGCCCTTCGATTGTTTATTTTCTGGATGAGATTGCTCGGGCTTATTCCTCGAGTGAAGTGTGAGAAAAGCCCTTTAAAAGGAGTTGGCTGCTTTTTTTAGTGAAATAAACGAATTATTCGTTACTGTACAAGGCTCATGCTCTCATCGATCCATTTCTGGATCATTTGAGTACTTACATTAAGATAGTGGGCAATTTTATCAATTTTCATTCCATCCGCAGCCATGGATAATGCAGAAGCTTTTGCTTTTTTTAATTCACCGCTTTCCATTCCTTCACTATAAATCTGTTCCATCTCACGACACATGAATTCCACCCCTTTCTGTGTTTCCTATAGTCTATGAAAGCAATGAGCCAAACTCCTTCGCTTGGCTTTATTTACATTTTATTACATTCTTCCGCCGCTTTTAAGGGAAAAAAATTGAAAAACAGGCACCATCAAAAGAACCCCTCTTTTGACCTGCCTGTTTTCCATTTGTCATTTGGCTATTCTATTTTCATCCGAGCTGCCGCAGCATTTCATCTGCTGCAATCATGCCACTGGATAAAGCCCAACTGAATTCATTTGTAATCCAGATTCTTTCTTTCTTTTCCGAAACCACGATATTTCCGGAGGAATTATCACCCGCTGCAAAAAGATTTTCGATAATGCCGTCTTTTCCCTTTACCTGACAATGTGCATTGATCGGGATACCGCCTTCTGCACCGTCCGTCATCAGGAAGGTACGGACTGCATAATAGGGTCCCTTGTCGATCGGCACCAGATAGGCCGGATTCTTCCCGAAGTCTTCATCCTCCTTCTTCTGGCAGAGCTCATTGTAACGGCTAACTGTATTTAATAAAGTCTTCTCATCCATTCCTGCCCGTTCAGCCAGTTCTTCTAAGCTCTCTGCAATGATCAGGTGATTACCCTTCAGGGAGTCTAACCATTTCATATGCTCCTCATTCCAGGGACCTGCCGGCATACCCGTCGGCATCAGGGTCCGAAGGGGCTTCTTATTCTCATCCAATACCGGAATCCACTTATAAGGCTGGGCCTTGATCAGCTCTTCCGTAAAGATCGCAAAAGCCAGACCCTTTGGCTGCTTCATCTGCTCTCTTACCGTGATACAGGACATCTGCTCGTTCTCAAAACGCTCACCCCTGATATTGACCATCAGGCTCTCACTCCGGTTGGAATGACTCCGCAGATCAGGCGGTATCATCGGCTTTTTCTCTGCTGCCTCGGCATATTCTACCGTAAGACCGTCACAAGGCATGACCAGACTTCCCGTGATATTCAGATAAATATCCTCATATCTCACCGGAATACCGGCTTCCTTACACATTTCAAAACCATCGCCGGTATAAGCCTTTATGGTATGACCGTATTTCGGCTGATAAACATTTGCAAAATCCGGTTCTACCTTTTTCAGAGCTTCGCTCAGGATCAGACTTCCGGTTGCAATCAGACATACATCTGCCAGAACCTCGATCTCGCCGCCCTCATCGTGACCTGCAATACCGGTAATTTTATTCTCTTCGTTTTTCAGTAAATGCTCTGCCCTCGTGCTGCGGAGGATCTGAACGCCAACCTCTTCTGCATGTTGGAAGAGATGTGTCATAACAAATTCACCCGGATTATGGAACATGGGCTTATCCGGACTGTAGCTCTTTGCTGCAACGATCAGTCCGCTGTTTCCTCCCATTGCACTTCCCGGCATACCTCCTCCGGCGATCACGGCATCCTGCTCTTCTCCCTCCGGTGGTTCCGGCATAGGCGGCGGTCCCATCTTGGAAGCATCTACCAGCTCGAAGCCTTCCGATGCATCGCAGAAGCTGCAAAGCCAGTCAAAGAATCTCGGCAGAGCCGGAACCGTATTTTTGATCAGTTCTTCATCCAGTCTGCCCTCGCTGTAGGCGATCACATCCTGAATCCGCTCTTCTGCTTTGGGCTTTTCCTTTGCATCCAAGGCCCACTTGGTATCAATAATCTGCATGGGGCCTGCCACATGCATGGCACCGCTTCCGGTTCTTTTTTCCTTTTCCAGAACGATGACCTTCTTGCCTTTTTCTGCCAGTCTGACAGCTGCCGTCATACCGGAAGCACCTGCTCCGACGATCACCGCATCGCAGTGATAGCTGATCTTATCATGGGCTTCCATCTTCTTAGGCGGATTTTCTTCATCAATGATGGCACCTAAGGGACAAACGGCCAGGCATTTTCCACAGGAAATACATTTACTTTGATCGATCTGAGTCTGCAGACCGTCGCTATAAGGAGCGCCTACCGGACAAGTCCGGTAGCAATAGGAGCAGGCACAGCAGTCCTCATTTACATATAATTTCATACTAACCTCCGATGATTCCTCTGCTCTTATGCATTTTCATTTCTCTTGTTGATCTCTGCTCTCATCATATCTGCCTTGCTCTGTGTCAGATCAAAGAGGAAGATCAGGCCAAGTGAGATCAGGGTTGCGAAGAAGGGAGCGCCCAGATACATAAAGGAGATCGCATTGACTGCGCCGTCTGAGATGCTTCCGCTTCCCTGGAAACCGGTTGCCACAAGAACAGCACCGACTACTACGGTTGCCAGAGCATTGGTGATCTTTGATACCACGCTCTGTCCGGCAAAGGAAAGACCGTCCATTCTTGTTCCGAATTTCCACTCGCCGTAATCGATAATTCTTCCCATCAGAGAACCATAGGCTGCCATGGAGATTCCGTTAAATACATTCTTCACAACGAAGAAGGCTGCCAGCATAGTGAAGGATTTTGCACCAAAGATCCACATACCCAGGGCAAATACCGCATTTCCGGCTGTACCGAAAATAGTAAGGGTACGGGCATCGAATTTCTTGATAAAGGGAATGATTGCAATATTACCAACCAGCATAGGAACACTTCCCAGACTCATCAGGATTGCCATCTTGGACATATCACCGATGCAGTACTGACAGAAGTAAGCCATTGTTCCCATGGAAAATCCCATTCCGAAAGTTCCGCTGAGGTTGTAAAGCTGATAAAATACCCAGTATTTATTCTTAACCAGCTCTGCCAGCATCTGGGTAACCGGAACCTTTTTCTTACCGGTCTGTTCCTCACGCTTGCTCTCGATGAGATCGATCTCATCTCCCTTATGCTTCTCTTCGAATAAAAATCCTGCAACACCGATACAAACACCTGTTACCAGGGCAAACATGCAGTTTGTCACACGATAGCCAAGAATACCCATATCGTTTAAGCCGCCGAACCAGCTTGCAAACCAGGTCAGCAGGATACCGGTGATCGTACCGCCTGCCGTAACCGCAAAGTTCTGCACCCACCAGAAGGCGGTTCGAACGGACTGGTTATCCGTACCAAGCGACATCATTGCTGATGAAGGCATACGGCAGAAGGTCAGACAGGTATTGAATACATTGTAAATGATCAGAACATAAACGATCTTCAGCCAGGTCGGTGCATTTTCCGGACATAAAAAGATGAGCGCCATGCTGACTGCTGTCGGAATGAACATCCACCTCAGCCAGTGTACTGCCTTACCCCTCTTTGTATGGAAGCGGTCCATTACCACGCCGGCAAAAAGATCCGAGACACCGTCAATCACGGTACCGATACTCAGAATGACGGAGATCACACCCGCATTCATCTTTAAAAGATTGGTAAAGAAATAAAGAAAATAAGAAGAGATAAAGGTGGTCTGCGTTCCGACGCCGCAGAAAGCCTCACCGATATAATTCTTCAAATTCCTTTTCGCAAAAAGCCTATCGTCTTCCGGAATATTCTCTTCCGCAAGCTTCCTTTCATCCTTATTCATTTTTCCCCTTTCCTGACAATCCCCTTTTTAACATCTCCGTGCTTTTTCATTCATAGAAGTTCCAAAGGAATTTCCAATTAATGAAACCATACGCCCCTCAAGCCTTTTTTTACAGATATTGTGAGATTGTCACATCCTATTATTTTTGATACGATTAGCATAGCATTGAAAATAGGGCAGAAACAATGTTGGTCTTTCCCACACCTGCCATTTAGGATGTGAAATTTTCACACTGCAAAACATGAAAAAATAAGAAGAAAAAGGAACTATCATGAAAGATAATACAAGCTCTAGCGACCTGCTCCCCTTTTCCCTCTCCGAGGAATATCAGATCCTATTCTCCGCTGCCAATGCCGACAGCTTTCAGGAGATTGCGGATAGAGCAGGCAAAGAATTAGCCGCCTCCGTAATCATCGCCGATTCCCTGCATTATATTCTTGCCCTCTCGGCTGATCTGACGGAGCAGTATGAGCAGACACCTTCCTGGCTTGACCTGATCGAAGACGGCTATACTCCGCCGGTTGCCGAGGAGGATTCTCTCATCCCGATCCCCCGCCCCTCGGATCTTTGCGAACAGACCATCGGCGAAAATCTGGTCATCCACGATAAGTTAAAAACCAAAAGCGATCGCTTCTGTATCATGTGCGATATTCTGGACAAGGGAGAGATCATTCTGAAGCTGGCTGTCACTTCCTCTTCTCCCCTGCCGGAGGTGAAAAAGCAGCTGATCCTCGCCCTCAGCCTATCCGTTCAGTTTGCCTATCACCGTCTCCATATCGACACTTCCTCGGATGCCAGAGGCCGTTATCTTCTGGAGCTTTTGACTGACGGCGGCATTTCAGAAAAAGGACTCCTCCTCTACCAGGGCTTCGATCCGGTCGGAGACTTCGAGCTCCTTAGCTTCGATACCGATGACTTAGGTCAGCATAATCTTTCCTTCCTTCCCATTGCTGCAGATATCTCTAAAATGCCCCAGTGTCTTTCTGTCATGGATGGAGGCTTCTGCATTCTGATGATCAATAAGAAGTATGAGCATGCCTCTCTTTATGAGAGGCTGGAGGATTTTTCGACTAAATATGCCTTCCCGATCCTGATCAGTCCCTCCTTTTCGAATATCAAGGACACCCCGGAGCATTATCAGGCATTAAAAAAAGCAGCCTCTATCATCAGCTGCTTTTCCGATATAAAAGGGCTTCACCAAACCCTGGAATTTTCTCTCTTTTTATTTTTCGAAAGTGCGAGCACGAAAATCTCCCTGCATCCGGATGCCCTAAGGCTCTTCGCCTATGATCAGGAAAAGCAAAGCCAGTATGCCCTGACGGTCTACTGCTATCTCTTTCATAACTGCGAGGCACCTGCCAGTGCGGAGGCTCTCTACATTCACAGAAATACCTTAGATAAGCGTCTTCGGAAGATTGAGAGCCTGATCACTGGCAGCTGGCGGGATGTCAGCTACCAGTTTCTCATGCTCTTTTCCCTCTATAAATTGCTCAGGGAGAATGACCTGCTGCCCTACTATGAAACTCCCTTCCGTTAATGAAGCAAGGAAGCGGCTGTCCCACAGGACAGTACCGGCCTAAGAAGGGCTTTCCTCCGCCTTTCTAAGCCAGATAGTCCAGTACTGCCTGGGCGCACTTCTGTCCGTCTGTCATCGCCTTTACGACCAGAGACTGACCGATCCGGCAGTCTCCGCAGGCAAATACCTTATCGATGCTGGTCTGATAGGAGCTGCCGAATTCCAGACCGAAGGCGTCCTTGACTGCCTGCTTCGGGCCGGAAAAGCCTGCTGCGATCAGAAGGAGTTCGCAGGGAAGCTCGCTCTCTGTTCCCGGAATCGCCTGCATTACAGTCCTTCCGCTCTCCTCCTCTTTAGGCTCTGTTTTCACAAGGATGACAGACTTGATTCTGCCCTCTTCGTCTGTCTTCACCTCTTTTACAAGGGAGGAATAATGATAGGAATCCTTACAGAAGACGCTGGCATATTCTTCCTGGCTGTATTCTGCCTTTCCATACTCTGCCTCTAATGGATAAGGCTGCCATACATGCGTTTTGCCAAAGACTTCCGGTTTTCTTTTTACCTGAACAGCAGACTGACAACCATTACGAAGGGCCATGGCCAGGCAGTCCCTGCTGGTATCACCGGCTCCGATGATCACGACATTCTTACCTTCCGCACTGATCCTTTCCTGGCCTTCTTTTGCCTCGATATTAGAAGAAAGGTAATCCAGGGCATAATAAATGCCTTTGGCTTCCTCTGCTCCGCCGATCTTTGGTTTATTGGTCTCTTCCGCACCAACTGCAAGGATCACAGCATCATACTGGGCCTGCAGTTCTTCTGCCAGAGCCTGATCTACCTCTTTCTTTGTTTCGAAACGGATGCCTTCTTCCTTCATGAAGTCGATTTTCTGCTCCAGAACCTCTCTTTTCAGCTTCATATTCGGAATGCCATAGCGAAGGAGACCGCCGGCCTGCTCCTCCCGGTCATAGACGGTAACCTCTACGCCGCCTTCCTTCAGCCTCTCCGCCACTGCAAGACCTGCCGGGCCTGCTCCAATGACAGCAGCCTTCTTTCCTGTTGATTTCTCTGTTTTTTCTACCTTTGCATTTGCCTGATGCCAGTCAGCCACAAAGCGCTCCAGCTTTCCGATTGCAACGGACTCCGTGCAGATGCCTCTGGTACAGTTTGACTGGCACTGCTTCTCCTGAGGACAGAGGCGGGAGCACATCTCCGGCAAAGTAGATGCGGAATGAATCAGCTCATAAGCCCCTTCATAATCCTTTTCACGGATCTTCGCAATAAAATCCGCTACCGGAAGAGAAGCCGGACAGGCCTTCTGGCACCAGTGAGTCGGACAGGATAAACATCTGCCGGCTTCTTCCAAAGCCTCTTCCTCTGTATAGCTATGTTCGATTTCTTCATAGGAATGCAGACGCTCTTCCATGGACAGATGCCCGTTTTCTGTCTGCTTTTCTGCCATATTCGGATTCTCTACAGGAACGTATACACTATTATCCGGTAAAAACATCTTATGCCTCCTCCTTTTCATTGATGAATGCAACCATATTGCCGCCTGCAATATAATTAGAAGCTACTGCCCAGGTCAGCTCAGAGATTGGAGCCAGCTTTCCTTTTCTGTGCATAGCAGAGGTACAATCGCCGCCTGCATACAGTCCCGGAATAATGCTTCCGTCTGCACGGACAACCTCACACTGGTCGTTGACCTTTACGCCGCCCATGGCTGCTTCTGAGAAGCAGAGCCCGATTACGGCATAATAGGGTCCTTCCTCCAGAGGGAAGGGCTTCAGGAACTGCGGATCCTTGTGGAAGTCTTCATCCACGCCGTTCTCGCAAAAATGGCTGTATCTTGTCATTTCAGCCACAAAGACATCCGGATCAACGCCCATCTTTTCTGCCAGTTCATAGAGGGTATCTGCCTTCTTCACCGGTGTGTCCAAGGTTGCCTCATGATCCAGATCTTCTTCCCAGGTTGCGAAATACTTTGCCCTGTTGGCCATCGCCGGGGTATTCATGAAACGCTCCGCAACTTCCTTTACCTGCTTATAAGGAAGAATGGTGTAAGACATATGCTCCGGCTGCTGATAGATCTTATCGATTCCATGGAAAAGAGCCTCACTCTCGTCATACCATCTCTTACCATTCAGGTTGATCTCCGGGAATTCTCCTTCCTGGGCATAATCTGCAATGGAGTTATTAAAGGGATGATGGCGGGGACCCCAGATGGATACAAACATACGATCCGGATCCGGCTCCTCTCCCAGCTCTGCCATCATGGCAATCGCATCACCGGTATCACCCGGCACGGAGAAACGGTGCATGGGAACCTTGCTGCTGAAGAAATCAACATGGCAGTATTTCTTCAGTAATTCATCATTCTTGCCATATCCGCCGCAGGCCAGCATCAGAGCCTTACAGCTGATCTTTACCTGGCCTCCTTCATCTGCAGCCATCACGCCCTTTACGGCTCCCTTCTCATCCAAAAGGATATGCTCTGCTGCCGTTCCCATCAGGATGGTCACATCCAGATTTTCCTTCTCGATGGTTTCCATCATAGTCTCAATGACATGGGTGCCTCCCCAGCCCGGTCCGATCGCATCATCACGGCAATTCAGGTTTTTCAGATATCGTTCCTTGAACTCAACCACGCTGTTTCCGAACATAGGACCATGGAAATCATTCTCGCTGGCCGCATGCAGATCATAGGTTTCCGTGATATCACATAAGCCGCATAACCAATCAAAGAAATCACTTGCTCCGTAAACAGCTGCATGCACCAGCTCTTTCTCGATCTGTCCCTCGCCCATCTGGTAGAAGTGCTCAACCGCTCCTTCTCTCTCATCCGCGAAGCCCATACTAGCATGCCACTTGGAATACTGGGGCATATAGCCATGTGCATAGTCTGTATTTCCGCCAATCTTATTGCTCTTCTCCAGAAGGATGACCTTCTTGCCCTGCTGAGCCGCATAAACGGCAGATACCAGACCACAGCCGGATCCGACTACCACCAGATCCGCTTCTCTTTCGATCAGATCATGCTGCTGCACGCGCCTTTTCTTCGGAAAAGCCTGACAGGCACCGCTGTGACAGACCTTCTCACATAAGCCGCATTTTACACACTTTGTCTGATCGATCTCATACTTGGTACCGACGAAATCGATTGCCTGTCTCGGGCATTCGTCTGCGCAGTTATGACAACAGACACACATATCTTTGTTGATAACAAACATTCCTCTTTCTCCTTTTCTGTCTTTCAGACTCTTTTTGCCTTTATACACCGAAAAAATCTATCAGCCTCTTTTTCAATTGCCGATAAATCCGCTATAATTAAACTATGTATGCCCTTTTTTAAGGGCTGAGATCACAAGGAGGTTCCCTTATGAATGCAAATGATGCCCACTTGCTATTAAAAATGTCTCAGGTTCAGACCCTTCAGGAGCTGGTCGATCTTGCGCCTTCTCTTTTGGGCAATCCTGTTTTTATTGATGATATGTACCGCAATATCCTTGCCTACAGCCAGAATGTTGAGATTGATGATCCCCTCTGGCAGGAAAATATCGTTGAAAATATTCATGATGAATCCAGCGGTTCCCAGATGACCTCTAAGAATAATTACAAGCAGTCTTTGGAGGTACAGCATCCGATCCTGCTTTCCGATCTTCCAACGGTGCCCCGCTACGCCATGACCTTAACCCAGTATGGTGTCCCGATCGGCAATGCCACCCTTGCCGCCCACCTGCGGCCCTTTGCGCCAGGAGATGAGGCTCTTTTCGAATTCTTCTGCCACTATGCATCGGAGATCTTAGGTAGCTCCCATTACTCTGTCCGCCGCTCCCAGCCGATCGCGATCAATACCCTGATCCGCCTTCTGGACGGAGACCAGATGCCCCGCAATGCGGTAGAGAGCAAGCTTTCCTTTTATCAGAAGGATTCCTGCAAGAGCTTTCTCTTCCTTTTATCGGATGAAAGCGGAGATGCCCTTGCCTGTCCCAGACAGGCGATCATCGATACCCTTTCCCGTATTCCGGGAATGCTGGCCTTTTCTTATCAGAGCTACATTCTCGGCATCTGCGGCTACGAAGATTCCAAAAGGGAGACCTTGGAAAAACAGCTGCTCGCGATTCTGGAGCAATACCGTCTCTATGCCGGTATCAGTAACCATATCAAGGACATTATGCTGCTTCCCCATTACTATAGTCAGGCGCAGACTGCCCTAAGACTGAATGCCCTGGCTAAGGACAAGCGCCTCTATTCCTATGACAGTGTTGCTGTTTTTGACCTTTTTAATCAGCTCTCTTCCAGCTGCGATCTCATGGAATTCTGCGAGGAATCCCTCCTCGAGCTTCTCTCCTATGATCAGGCCCATGAGGGCAATCTTCTCAAGACTCTTCAGGTCTATTTTGAGAACGGTCTGCAGTATGAACAGACCGCAAGGGAGCTTTTTGTCCATAAAAATACCGTCCGTTATCGTATTACAAAATGTCAGCAGCTTTTGCATACCGATTTTACGGACGGTCAAAAGAATTTCCAATATATCTTATCCCTTAAGATTCTGGAATATTTTCATTATTTGTAACAATTCAGAGCCCTGCAAAACCGCGCTCTGCGAATGAGTCTCTGAATCGTTACCATTTTTTATAAGGATCAGACTGCAAGTCCCGGGAAAATGATCAGGACGATCAATACTGCCAGGGTACCCAAGCCGGTACATACAACCGATGTCCAGAAGCAGGGCTTATAGCCTTCCATAAAGTCCAGATCGCACATATTCATTACCATCGGGATTCCGGCTGCGATCGGCAGAGAATCCAGAACGCCCATGGAGAAAGCACCGATACGGGCAATCGCTGCTGCGCTTACGCCAAGCTGCGGATAGATCTCCATTGCGATCGGCATACCAACTGTCATACCGGCCTTCGGATCGGCACAAACAGCAACCAGTAATACCAGCATGATGGTACAGGATACCAGTGGCGGTCCGGGAACCTTCTGAAGCAGGTTTGTCAGAGTTGTACATCCCGGTGCGCTTGCGATAACAGAGCCGATACCAAATGCCGGCAGGCAAAGGATTGGCATTGCTGCATCCTGAACACCCTGATTCAGGGAAGCGATCACGGATTTGATCTTGCTTTCTTCCATATTAAAATACGGGAAGAATAAAACGATCGTAATGACTGCACCGAGCAGCATACTGTAGGAAAGACCAATAGAGGTCAGGTTATAAAGCAGGCAGACACAAACCAAGGGAACCAAAGACAGAACCGGATTCGGCTGTTTTCCTTCCATTGTCTGCGGCTGTTTCAGCTTACCCCAGCTGAAGCTCTCGCCGTTGGCATTTGCCTTGCTTACTGCATGTGTCAGATAATAAACACCGGAAACACCGATCACGATCTGACCGATAATACTCGGGATCAGGGCTGCTGTTCCGGAAACACCTGCCAGAGTAGTCGGCAGGAAGTTATTCTGCTGAGGAGCACCTGCGCCGCAGCAGCAAATGCAAAGACCCATCATCATGAAAGCCGGCAGGAATTTACGCGGAATATTTACACGTTCCATCGCCTTTAAGAAGATCGGCATCAGCAGGAAGAGCAAAGCGAACTGGTCTAATCCGCCATATCCGAGGATGATCGGAATGATTGCCATTGCAATGATGGTAATTCTCTGCTCTGTGACCGGATTTTTGGCTTTGCTGCACAAAAGATCCATCAAAGCACTTGTTAAGGATGAAGCCGCTCCGCAGTTGGTATAAACCTTTGCAAAGATCGCTCCGAACAGGAAGATCGGCAGGAACATACTGGCAATACCGCCAACCGTTCCCCAATAGCTGCTCAAGGTATCCATCAGCGGCATTCCGTTTGTGATCGTAATGATCAGAACCGTGATGATCGCACAATAAGCCAGATGCATCCCCTTACAGACGAGGATTACAAGAACCGCCAGTGCAAGGATAAAGCCCAATGCACCTAATACTTCAGTTGACATTTTCTTTTTCCCCCTTTGAAAATTTAATAGTATCAAATGACGGCTTTATTTTAACAAAGACACCTCCGGTCGTCTTTGGCATTTTCTGCCAAACTCCTTTCGTCATCTTGTTTCAAAAATACAAGCTTCCTTTTCTCTTTTTATGAAACTTGTACATTCCTTCCTCTTTCTTCTCCTATGGCTGACAAGTCCGGCTCTCCCCACCAGCCTATTTCTTCCTAATATAGTAAGGTTTTTCGCCTTTTCAGCGGTCGCAACTCGTTAAACAATTGACTTTTATAAGGTAACAAAGTAAAATATAGAGAATATTTATGCCTTAGGGAGAGTATATTTATTCACTCTAGGCAGGGGGAAAGCCTTCTTTCTCTGTTTTTCAGCCGATTCTGATCGCTTTTCCCAATGAATAATTATCTATGGAGGCACATGAGATGAATGAATGGTTTTCCGGCCTGGCCGAACAATTCACCCGCTGCTTTATCGAACAGGACAGATACATGCTCCTGGTACGCGGTATCGGCATTACGATCAGCGTATCATTGCTTGCTGTTGTGATCGGTATTGTCATCGGCTTTTTGATTGCACTCTGCAATCTTTCCAACAATAAGCTTTTACGCGGGATCGGCGGTGTTTATACCGATGTAATCCGAGGCACCCCCTCTGTTACCCAGCTGATGATCATCTATTTCGTCATCTTCGCTTCCGTCCGCTGGCCTAAGTGGATCATCGCGGCGATCGCATTCGGTATCAATTCCGGTGCCTATGTAGCCGAGATCATCCGAGCAGGTATTCTTTCCATTGATAAAGGACAGACAGAAGCCGGCCGTTCTCTTGGTTTGAATGCAAGACAGACCATGACCGGTATTGTTATGCCTCAGGCGATCAAGAATATTTTCCCGACTCTCTGCAATGAATTCATTGTTTTGATCAAGGAAACCGCGATCGTCGGTTATGTAGGTCTGATGGATATTCAGAAGGCCGGCGATTTTATCAAGAGTTCCACCTTCCTGGCATTTATGCCCCTGATTGGAACCGCTATTATTTACTACGTTATGATCAAGATCCTCACCATTGCCCTGAACAAGGTTGAGGAATCTCTGCGTAAATCCGATATACGATAGGTGAATGCCATGTCAGAAATGATCGAAGTTAAAAATCTCAAAAAGAGCTTCGGCGATCTCGAAGTTCTCAAAGGAATCACAAAAACAATCAAGAAGGGTGAGGTTGTGGTTATTATCGGACCTTCCGGTTCCGGTAAGAGTACCTTTCTCCGCTGTCTGAACCTGCTGGAGGATATTACCGAAGGCTCTGTTTCCCTGGATGGTCAGGTGATCAATGATCCTGCTACGGACATTAACAAGATCCGCCAGAAGATGGGAATGGTTTTCCAGCACTTTAACCTCTTCCCTCATTTTACAATTCTCGAAAATATCACCTACGCTCCCGTAAAGCTCGGTAAAATGAACAAGGAGCAGGCCAATGAGCGTGCCCATGAGCTTCTTCAGAGAGTAGGTCTGGACGATAAGGCAGACGCTTATCCCGTCCAGCTTTCCGGTGGTCAGAAGCAGCGTGTCGCAATTGCCCGCTCTCTTGCCATGGATCCGGAGGTTATGCTTTTCGATGAGCCGACCTCTGCACTTGACCCGGAGATGGTAGGCGAGGTTCTGGATGTTATGAAATCCCTTGCCGACTCCGGTATGACCATGATCATTGTTACCCACGAGATGGGCTTCGCCAGAGAAGTCGCCAGCCGTGTTATGTTCATGGACGAAGGTACCGTTATGGAAGACGGTACACCGGATCAGTTATTTAATCATCCCGAGAACGAAAGAACTCGTGGATTTTTAAGTAAAATATTATAATTTCATATGAAAGAGGAGAAAAATTATGAAAAAGAAACTTTCTGTAATGCTGCTTTCCGCAGCAATGTGTATCAGTATGCTCGCAGGCTGCGGTAGCACAGCAAGCAGTGATTCTGCTTCTGAATCCGCTTCTGCATCAGGCTCTGCAACCGCTTCCGGATCTGCATCAGGTTCTGCTTCCGCAAGTGCCGACGCTGCAGGAACAAACGGCAAGATCGTATTTGCTACAAACCCGGAATTCCCGCCTTTCGAATACATCACAACTGACGGTGTGATCGGCGAATATGACGGTATCGATATGGCCATTGCCAAAGAGATCGGTGAGAGAACCGGCATGGAAGTTGAAATGCAGTCCATGGAATTCGACTCTCTTCTGGTTGCACTTCAGAACGGACAGATCGATGCTACTATCGCAGGTATGACTGTAACAGATGAAAGAGCAAAGACTGTTGATTTCTCAACACCTTACTATACAGCAACTCAGGTTATGATCGTTAAGGAAGACTCCGATATCGCAAAGGCTTCCGATATGGAAGGCAAGACCATCGCAGTTGTTCAGGGTTATACAGGCGAGACTGTTGTTCAGGAGCTCGGCTATAACTACGAAGCCTTCAAGAAGGGTACAGAGTGCGTTATGGAGCTTGTAAACGGCAAGTGTGATGTTGTTGTTATCGACTCTGCTACCGCTCAGAAGTATGTTGCTGACAACGAGGGGCTGAAGATCGTAGAAGATGCTGATGCTTTTGATTCTGAGGAATATGCAATCGCAGTTCAGAAGGGTAACAGCGAACTTCTTACAAAGATTAATGCAGCTATCGAGGATATGCTTGCAGACGGAACAATCTCTGATATCTCAGCTAAGTATGTTGATGCTGATACTGAGGAGTAATTCCGCAGGGGAAATAAAATGATAAGAGGCTGCTGCACGAATGTGCAGCAGCCTCTTTTGCGTTTATTGGGCGAATCCTATTGTCTGTGATACTGGAGTTATAACGCCAATTTTAAAGCCGAGATGTTCTGCCCAGGATCAAAAACCGTTGAAAAACCCCAGTGCTTAGCAAGAGGT
>CAVHNP010000021.1:0-32493 GCA_963637505.1 Prevotella sp. CAG:279 | reverse complement strand
CCTACGGAAGCCTCGCTACCGTCTTTTGCGTGCATATCATCACACTTTGCAGTACGGCGTTATGAATCTCAGCCATTGTGATTGGGGCAACTATCAACGCATTTTGTTACATAAACCTAAAAGGGAAGCATTATTCCGAAAGGAACATCCGGAGCGCCGGTCCTTAGCGAACACAAGCACATGTGCGCAGTGTGAGCTTAGTACCGCTGCTGCGAGGACAGAGCGAGAGCGGTTCCTGGAGGAATAAGCTTCCTTTTGGTTTTAATACATTTTATGCTATCGCCGAGTGCATTATAAAATCGCTTCAGTTTTACACACTTTTTATTGAAAAGCCAGCCCATGAGGGCGATAATAGAAATAAATTAGGAATCTTTACTGTAAAGTGAATATTACAAAAATTTCCGCCTACAGAAAGGAACTTTTTTATCATATAGGAAACTTCGTTTTCTATACGATAAAAAAGCACGGAGATGCGCAGCTCGCGGAGCTGAAATTAATGCTTCGCATTCCGCTCGCGCGCGGGCGTATGCACAAGCGCATACTTTTCTACTTAACTTAATAAAAAGGGGAGAGGCTTATGAGAATCGCGATCTGCGATGATGAAAAGAGGATAGCGGATATATTGGAAGACAAGCTGGAGGATTACTACTTCTCGAAAGAAAAGAATTGCGAGATCCGGAAATACCACTCCGGAAAATCGCTCTTGGAGGACGATCTGAGCTGGATCGAGCTCCTCTTTCTGGATGTGGATATGCCGGAGATGAGTGGTCTGGAGACAGCCAAGGAGATCCGAAAGATCAATAAAAGTATGAAGATTGTCTTTCTGACGGCCTATAGTGAGTTCGTTTTTGAAAGTTTCAAGGTAGATGCTTTTCGCTATCTCCTGAAGCCGCTGAAGGAGAAGGAACTGCAGGAGACTCTGGCGACCCTAGAGGATGAGGGGGACGATCCGGACAATTATCTTCGCTTTCAGTTCAACAGTGAGAATTTCAGCGTGCATATCAAGGATATTATCTATATCGAGGGGATGAGGGATAAGATCTGGATCTTTTGCGACAGCGGAACCTATCGCTGGAAGGGAACATTGAAGGAAATGCTTTCCATGCTGGAGGGGAAGGGCTTTTTCCAGGTGCATAGAAGCTATCTGATCAATATGGATAAGATCAAGAGCTATAGCTCGAAAAGCGTATTTCTGGAGAATAATTACGAGGTTCCCATCAGTAAGTACCGTCTGGATGACTTCAAGGAAGAGTATATCCGGCATTGGAGTAAGATATTATGATCATGAATCTGATCGCACTGCTTATCAGCGATTTGAACTTAATTGCTTTTCCCTTTTCTATGATCGGCTGGGACAGAATAAGAGCTTTTTTTCAGGAGAAGGACAGGAAAAAACAGGGCTTGTATTTCCTGCTCATTTTTCTGGCAGCCCTTTCCATGACCGTCTTCCGAATTTACATGCTCTATTTCTTCCTGGCAGAATATGTCCTTCTTCTTTTTTCTGATATCAGGCAGGGTAAAAAAAGCTATTTTATGGCCTTAAGAGGGATCATAAATATGCTTGTCGTTACCGCTACGGGACTGGCGATCTACGCAGTCAGCTTCTATCATCTGCATATGCCGGGGGTACAGGCTGGGATCAAGTGGGACGGTCTGAGCGTTACCTGTTGTATGGCGATGCTGATGATGTCTTATTTTATGTCCCTGCTCTGGGATTTCGGTAAGCTGAAAAAAAGAATGGGCCTTATGGGATGCTTTTTCTTTGTGGCCAAGATGGCAGAAAATATGCTTCTGGTCTATCTGGTGTTGGTATCGATCGCCTATGATGACAGATATATTCTGGTAATCCTGGTTCTTCTCTTGACCTTGGCAATCGATTATCCTATTTTCCTGCATTTCCTCGGCAGAACAAAGACGGTTGTGGAGCAGAAAGATGCTTCCGCAGGGAAGGTCAGTCAGTACGAATATTATCTGAACATGGAAGAGGAGCATCGGCAGATCCGAAAGCTCTATCATGAGATGAAAAACAAGCTCATGATCATGCAGGAGGAAGGAAGGGCGAATGCGAAGCTGGATGGCCTGCAAAGCGCCCTGGATGAGATCGAACGGAACAGGATCAGCTGTCATACAGGATATTCCTACCTGGATGCCCTTCTCTTTGATGCAGAGCGAAAGGCAAGAGACGGAGGCATCTCTTTCGAGGCGGTGATCAGTGAAGGCTGTCTTTCCTTTATGGACGAAGAGGATGCGGTTGTGATCTTCCGGAATGCGGTCTTAAATGCCCTTGAAGCCTGCAAGAGAATTCAGGAAGGCGAGAAATGGATTCGGATCAAGGCCGGGGAAAACGGTGACAGCGTCATGATCTACATCAAAAACAGTGTTTCGGCAGACCGGCAGCAGGGAAAGCTGCAGACCATAAAAGAAGATAAGAAGCTTCACGGGATCGGACTGACAACCATAAGGGAATGTGTGGAAAATTACGGCGGCTATCTTTCCGTAATCGAAGAAGAAAACAGCTTTCAGCTGGCTATGCTTTTTACTAAGGGGGGGGGTAAAGAAAAATGAAGAAAATAAAGGAATCTAAGTCATTTTTCCTCCTTCTTTTTCTGCTTTTTTCTGTTTCTTTCCTTTTCCCGCAAAAGGTCATGGCAGACAGTAAAACAGCAGAAGAATATAAACGGGATTACAGTGTTAGAATCTATAATTCGGACGACGGCTTGGATGGAACGGCAGCAAACTGTGTCTATGCCGATAGGAACGGTTTCATCTGGGTGGGCTGCTATGCCGGTCTCTATCGCTATGACGGAACAGAATTTGAGCAGTTTTTGATCAACGACGTGGCGATGCCGGTAAATACCATTGTGGAAGATCAGGAGGGGCGGCTCTGGATCGGAACAAACGGAGACGGTCTCTTTTGCTATGACGGAGAAAATTTTACGGAATTTAGCTCGGGTACGGAGCGTAACGGCGTGGAAACCATCGAAAAGCTTTCTCTGGATACAGAGGGACAGCTTTGGGTCGGCACAAAGGCCGGTCTTTTCTCCGTGGATGTAACAAGCAAGAAGATCACGGAATACAAAGGACTGGAGGAGAAGGAGATTGCCGATATCGGTCAGCTTTCCACCGGAGAGGAGTTTGTGATCGAAAAAAACGGAAGCCTCTATTTGATCGCGGATAATATGATTAAAAGTATCCGCTTGTCCGACTGGGACGGAAAAAGCGTAGCTCGTTGTTTTGCTGCCGGAGAAAGCGGAGATTTTTATATCGGAACGGATGGGCAGGAGATCCTGAAGGTAAATAAGGATGGAAAGGTAGAGCAAAGCTGTTCCGGTGACGGACTGTATTCTTTTAATGAGATGATGGAGTTTCAGGAGGGAAGCTACTGGGTCTGCTCAGATACCGGAATCGGCCTTCTGCAGGAGGGAGAACTGTCGGCCGTCGAGCTGATGACGACAGATTCGATCGAAGGAGCCTGTATTGACTATCAGGGGAATTACTGGTTTGCCTCGTCCAGAATGGGCCTCTATCAGATGAAAGAAAGCAACTATGAGGATCTGGGTTCCTATTGGGGGAGAAATGAGGTCATTAATTCCATTAAGGAGGTCGGAGATCTCGTCTATGTGGGAACAGACGAGGGCCTCTATTGTTATCAGGGTCAGCAGGAGCTAGAGAACGAACTGACCGAGGAATGCCGGAAGGAGAGGGTTCGTCAGATTTTCCGGGATCAGGAAGGAAACATCTGGGTGGCCTCCTACCAGACCGGCCTTTTCCGGATGGATACGGAGGGAAAGGTTAGCCGCTTAAATACAGAAAACAGCGGACTGACAACGAATAAGATCCGCTGTATCGAGCAAAGAGAGGACGGAAGCTTCCTCTTTGGTACGGAGGAGGGTGCCTTTGTCTACGAAGAGGGAGGCGAGGTCCAAAAGCTGATAGAAGACGACGACCTGGAAAACAAGAGAATCCTGGATCTGCGGGAAGGCGGAGACGGGAAGATCTATGCGGCTACGGATGGCTATGGCCTTTATGTACTCGATACGGAAGGAGGCCTGCATTGCTATACCAAGAAAGACGGCTTATTCTGCGGTTGCATTCTGAAGGTGGTGCCCTCGAAGAACCTGGGCGGCGCCTGGCTGGTCATGGGAGAAGGCATCTGCTATATCAGTGAGGAAGGATATATCCAAAAGGTAACCAAACTCCCGACGGCCAACTGTCTGGATCTGATGCTGACCGAAGACGGAGGCGTGATCATCATTGCCAGTAACGGTATCTTTATCCTGAAGGAAAAGGGCCTTCTGGCAGGAGAGAATATCAGCTATATGGAGATCAATAAGGAAGACGGAATCCTGATCGATTTCACGGCAAATTCCAGAAATGATCTGGAGGGAGATAAGCTTTACCTCTGCGGAACCGCTGGTGCGATGGGCATTGATTTTTCCAAGGAAAAAGAAGAGCTTCCGATTCGCGTATACTTAGAAGGGGCAGAAGCGGATGGCGCCGAGCTGACTGCAGGAAAAGATGGGATGACGATTCCGAGCGATACCCATCGTCTGACCCTGTCTGTCCGGCCGATCAATTATATTCACAGGAACATATCCGTAGCCTATTATCTGGAGGGACTTGAGGAAGAAGAAAATACCAGTGAGAATCCAAGCGCAGAGGTCAGTTATACGGAACTGAAGGGCGGAAGCTATACCTTCCATTACCGCATCATTGACGAGGACAGCAAGGAAACCCTGGCGAAGATCGACCTGCCCCTAGAAAAGAGCTACCGCTTCTGGGAGGAGCCACAGACCAGATATCTTCTGGCTTTTGCCGGCCTGATGCTGATACTGCTTCTCCTTCTTCTGCTTGTCTATCTGATCGAGCGTCGGATGAAACAGGGCTATCGCAGAAGGCTGAATAAGATGAGGGAGAATGAGCTAAAAAAACTGGCTTACAGGGATCTGGCAACAGGAGCCTATAGCCGGAATTATTACGAAACCCTGGTAGAGCAGACCGATCCGATGGAGGTCTATGCCGCCTTTTCCGTAAGCTGTAATTACTATAGCTTTTATAAAATGAACCAGGGTCTCCTCTTTGCGGAGGATATGCTAAGAGAGCTGGTTCAGACTCTGCAGACACTGGCCGGAGAGGATACGAAAATCTTCAGGATCTCGGAGAATATCTTCTTCTTCTGCCTGAGAACTCCGGTTCAGCTGGAGAGTTATATTCAGGAACTCAAGGAAAGCTTCGCAGAGCATAGCAATGAAAAGACGATCTACTCTCTTTCAATCGGCAGTGGCTATAGGGAGAAAGACGAGACAGTCAGGGAGCTTTTACGTCGCTGTGAGAGGATGCGAAGCCTGGATGAGAAGCTGGCAGAAGCAAAGTTTATCGAAGGAAAAATTAATTCTTTTCATATAAAAAAGAATAAATAAACAAATTTCAGACAAAAACCATATAAAAGCCTAAATTGACTATTGAGCGGTTAGTTTAAACTACCCCCCCCTTCTTTATGATAGCTTTATCATAAAGAAGGGGGTTTTTTATGTTGGACAAGGACCTGAAAAGGATGAAGAAAAAAGAGCTCATCGAGATCATTTATGCGATGAAGGATCAGGAAGAGGAGCTCCCGAATCAGGAAAAAGAAAAGCCTGTCTTAGCAGAAGAAAACCCGGAAGAAGGAAAAAGAAAGGCTATCCCTTCGATGGAGGAGCTCGAGGCAGAAAAGGAACGTCTTGCTTACCGGGCGAGATTCTTTCGGATCCTTCGCAGTACGCTCTATACCCTTCTGGTGGTAGCGGCGGTAGCCGTACTTCTGGCAACCCTCCTCTTCCCGGTACTCCGGGTGAGCGGAGACAGTATGGAGCCGACCTTGAATAACAAGGATGTGATTATGCTGGTGAAGACCGGTAAATACCAAACCGGAGAACTTTGCAGCTTTAACTGGCAGAATAAACTATTGATCAAACGGATCATAGCCGGTCCCGGAGATGTCATTGATATCGATGATGACGGCGTCGTAAGTGTGAACGGTCAGATACTGGATGAGCCCTATGTGGATGAACTTTCCTTGGGAGAATGTGATATGACCTTTCCCTATCAGGTACCGGAGAACCGCTATTTTGTAATGGGAGATCACAGAAGCGTATCCATTGACAGCAGAAGCAGCAGTATGGGCTGTATCGAGAAAAGTCAGATGGTTGGTAAGGTAGTAATAAGAGTATGGCCATTGAACAAGCTTAGTCTGATTCATTAGGCAGTGTGGAGCAGATTGAAGGTGTGAAAATGAAAAATATACTGAATGAATATGTAGAAAAGATCAAAAAGAAGAGACATCGTTATCGACGCTATACAGCCATCGTGACCCTTTTGGCTCTTCTGGTTGTGCTCGTGGTAAATCTGGGACTGCGGCAGGACGGCATTTCCATGACAAGGGCCAGCTTCTTCGGGCAGGAAGAGGATCAGGCAGGAGGAGAGGATGCGGAAAAGAGCGGCCAGGAAGTCGCTCTGGAAAATGACGACGGCGCTCAGCAGACCCTGCAGGCTGATCAGACAGCAGAAGGCAGCATAGAAGAGCAGAAGGAAGAGAGCAAAAGCGAAGAGACAGAAGAGACAGAAAGCAGCCAGGAGAAGGCTTCTTCCTACAGCGATGACAGCGCGGATCTGGAAGAGGCAGCAGACTGGGAAGCAGGTCTGCCGACAGAATACAGCGGCAACTGGGCTGAGGATCTGATCTCGGTAGCAGGCAGCCAGCTTGGTTATAAAGAAAGCACGGCAAATTACCGTCTGTCAGAGGATGGCAGCAGAAAGCAGGGCTATACCCGTTACGGCGAATGGTACGGGAATAGGTACGGAGACTGGAGCTGTATGTTCGTGGCCTTCTGTCTGAATTATGCAGGGATCTCGACGGACTATCTGCCGATCAATTCCGGAGCAGAGGCCTGGATCGTGGATCTAAAAAATGCAGACCTTTATCAGGATGCGGCAGTCTATGAGCCCAAGGAAGGAGATCTGGTCTTCCTGGATCAGGAAGAAGAGGATGGCCTGGCAGATCATGTAGGAATCATCACATCCCTCAGCAGGGATGAAAATGATCAGATCCTCTCCATGAAGCTGATCGAGGGGGATTCTTCTGACATGGTAGAAGAAGGAAGCCTGGAGATGGGAGATAGCAGGATCTTAGGTTATGCAAAACTTCCGGAAAATCCCGACCTTCTTACCGAGGAAGAAGAAAGCGAATCCGCGGATGCAAAAAAGTCTGATGACAAGCAGTCGGATGCGAAAAAGCAGGAGACGGGAAAAGAGGACTATAAGGCCGGCGAGCAGACGGCGGAAACAGAAAATTACATCGTAAAGGTCAGCTATGGAAAGGAAGCACAGATTTCCGCAGATGCGACCCTAAAGGTGACAGAATTTGATCGGGATTCCGCAGAATATAAGAAGGCGGTAAAGGAGACCGGAGAAAGCTACGACTGGCTCCTGGATATTTCCTTCTATCAGGGAGAAAAAGAGATTGAACCCAAGAGCAGCATAGAGATCTCTGTGACTCTTAAGGATCAGAGCCAGGTCATGGATGAGGATACGGAGCTGAAGATCACGCATTTTGCGGAAGATGGGACAGAGGTGAAGGAAGGCGACGACCTTCAGCTGACAGAGGATCAAAAGGGCAGAAGCGAGGTCAGCTTTGCCTTAGACAGTCTCTCCCTGGTAGGCGGACAGACCTATCATCCGGCGACGGTTGTTGCGGCGAGTGATGTTACAAAGGACAAAAGCTATCTGGTCTATAAGGCAAGCGGCAGCTATCTTTATTTTCTGGCAGCAGTAGATGGCAATCCGGTAACCTTCCGGGTGGCCTTAGCAGATCTCTCCCGTCTCAGCTCTTCGGAGTCTGTGACGGCGGACTTTGCATCAGAACTGGGCAGCACGATCTATTTTGACGGCAGGCTCAGCGGCAGGGTGATCCCGGCGAGCGGCAGCAGCTATGACGGTAGTCTGAGCTACAGCAATCTGCTCTGGGTAAATGAGAACGGAAGTCTGAAGAATACAGCTTCTTCCACCTATCTGGGACTGAATTCTTCCCTGACTTTAAGCAGCAGCAGCCAGACTCTGACCTTTGAGGCAGGATCTGATACCGCCTACAGCAGACTTTACCGAAGCCAGAATAGTGGCGGCGGCTGGGGCAGCTGGGGCGGGCAGCAGAGTACTACATATTATTATATATCTTTTGCAAATGAGAAGATTTCGGTAACAAGCACAAGCAGGGCAAGCTTCTCGAATGCGGATTTTACCCTTGCCCAGGCGGGTACGGATTATACACATTCTGAGGAAAACGGACTGGGAGCGGCAGTCTATACCGGTACGATCGGTAATCTGCCGGTTGGCTTCTATAGCGTGACCATAGGAAAAAATGACACGATCTCCGCTTTGCCCGGCGTTGTTTACAGCATCTATGCGAGTGACGGAAGCCTGGCAGGCAGCTTGACAACGACAAGCGATATGCGAGTTGACTTTTCGGGTCTCCGGCTGAGCGAAGGACAGACCTATACCATGAAGATGACCTCTGTCCCCTCCGGCTATCTTAAGGATGAAGAGACCTGGAGCTTTACCTACAGCAGCAGTGCCAAAACCCTTTCCCTGACGGATGAAAAGGGTGAGATGACAGGCATTATCCTGATCAATCCGGACTCCAAGCAGGAGATGGAAAAGACCGCTTCGGTTGTAGATTATGCAAACAGAACCTATCAGGTAGATCTGAGTGCTTCTTCTAATCTGGAGAAGCTGAAGGTGGAAGATCTGACTGTCAATCTGGTCGTAGACCAGTCGAATTCCATGCTGTTCCCCGCAGATCTGCAGGAGTCAAACGATGGTACTTTAACGGTAACCTATCAGGCGGCCAAACAAAAATACGGAAGCCTTTCCAACAGCCTGAACAAGGATGAGGTCTATTATGCCATTGCAGATAAGACGGCATCGGCAACCGTTTGGGCCATCTTCTATAAAAACGGATACTGGTGGTATCAGGATGCCTCCTATTATGCAAAGGCTTACTACAGGGGGCAGCAGGATATGATTAAGACGGACGATCTGATCGATTTTCCGACAACCAATGATTATTCTTCTGTGACGCATGGCGGAAAGCTGGCATCCGGCTGCAATATGCAGGGAGCGAACCTGGCTTCCGTAAGTGCAACGACGGTTTATACCCTCTATACCGCAGGAAACCAGTACAATCGTCTGCATTATCTGGAGGAATCCATGAGCGATATGCTGCAGATACTGGCAGACATCAATCCGAAAGCGACGGTAACCCTGGACACCTTTACCTATGAGATAAAGGGGTGTGATTCCAGAGTATTGGGAGAGAGCTATGGTAGTCAGACCGGTCTGGAGATTCTTCTGGAGAAGGTGGGAAATATCACGACAGACGGCGGAACCAGACAGGATGTAGCACTGCAGCATGCCAGTACACATGTCAGCTCAAGCGGATCGGATTATATGATCCTGATCACGGATGGCGCCCCGGTAAGCAATAACCCCAGTGTGGGAACCGCAACCGATACGGCGAATGCAACCGGAACGGTATATGAGCGGATCAACTATCAGGCGCAGCAGTTGAAAAACAAGGGCGTGACCTTAGCAACGGTCGGTCTTGGCATGAAGGATGTGGAGAGCGGAAGTAAGGCTCTGAGGTATATTTCTACCAATGGTCCTTCCACCTCGGCTGAAGTGACAACAGACCACGGAGAATGGTGGTTCCAGCCGGAGAATTCTTCGGAGCTGATCTCGATCCTTTGTAATCAGATCCTGGGCCAGATGGCAACGGTAGAACCGATTCGAGATGCGGATGGGACGATAAAGGATCAGATCAGTGACAGCTTCTATCCGATCGATCCGGCAACAAATGCTCCTCTGACGGATGGAACTCTGATCGATGCAGAAGGAAATGTAGTTTCAGGAAACGGAGTCGGTGTCGTCAGACAGGACGAAGAGGGAGGCTGGTATGTGGAATGGGAGAATGCAGACCTGAGTCAGACCGGAGGCTGGAAGGGAAGAGTTTACCTCAAGGCCAAGGAAGACTTTATCGGTGGCAATGCGATCGATACCAATAAAACAGCAAGCCTGACCTTAAGTACAGGCGGCAGCTACGAATTTGAAAAGCCGAATGTGAATGTTCGCCTTCTGAACCTGAATGAGCTGAGCTCTTCTGTGACAGTTTACAAGGGGGATCTGATCAATGAAGAAGACAATGCCCCGATAGACAGCCTGCAGTATTTCTTCGACAATACCGAATTCAGCAAGCTGGTGGCAGGCAGCGGAGATGTTTATAACAAGGTTGGCAAGACCGAGGCAGATGGCTGTAAGGAAGCAAGCTTCACCTTAAGCTACGCACTGGGAAGAGAGCTGACAACGGCAGAATGGAGCAGCCTGAAAAACGGAGAGACGCTGACCCTGCCTTATTGCTATAACGAGGCCGATGGAGAAGTGGGATACTTCACGATCTGTCTGGAAAAGAATGGCGAAGGTGCAAGTTATGATTCCCATGAGGCAGAGGAGGCAAAGGGCACAGGGGAGGAGATCGAAAGCTATACCTTGTCAGTCGTCTATACGGCATATCGCCTGGATGGTGACAAGAGACCGGCAGCAAATGCCCATAACGGAGAGGCCGGCCCCGGAACCGAGGTTGGCTCTGTTACAACAAGCTTAGAAGAAGGAAAGGGCACGGTTACCAGCGAGAGCATTCATAAGGTCTATGCCATTGAGGGTGAGATCCGGGTTTGGAAAGAGATTGAAGACGATCTGATCTCAGATAAAGACCAGACCTTTACCTTCAGCCTCTATCGGACGACAGATGATGGAGGGAAGGAGCAGGTTGGTGAAGCAAAGACCCTTACCGTCAAGGCAGGAGAGATAAGCTCCGATACCTATATCAGTTTCACCGGACTGGAGAGAGGAAGCTATAGCCTCGTAGAAACAGGCTCTGATGACTATATCCTGGAGAAGATTCAGGTAAAGAGTGCGACGAACTGCCAGTATACAGGCGATGGAAGCACGGAAGTGACCTTTAGCCTCGGAAATAATACCTCCGGAAGTAATGTCATCGGTAAGGAGACCGGAGCACGCTACACTTCTTATACGGACAGCCCGAATGGTGTCCTGGGAGAGGCAGTTGTTACGAATAAAAAGCAAAGCTATAGCACCGAGCTTCCGGTGAAGAAGGTCTGGGATGACAGCGCGGATCATACAAAGACGCCGGTTTATCTGGTTCTCTATAAGGACGATGCCATGGTGCAGACAGAAAGTGAGGACGGTGAGCTTCTGGCTCAGGTCATCAGACTGGATGCAGAAAACAGCTGGCAGGGATCCTTTACCATTCCCCTGACCGGAAAGGATGATACAGACAGTCCCAGCCATTACTCCGTACGGGAGCTGAAGGAAATCAGCGAAAGTGCTGAAGGAAAGCAGGCGGCTTCTCTGGTTAATGACGGATCAAAGATTTACTTCGACACAGGGGATGTCCTGAATGAAGAGGATATCGCCGTCTTTGGCGGCAGCTCCTACAGGGTATATTACAGCAAGGAGACTACGGCAGGATCTGCAATCCAGACCTTGGTCGTTACAAATTCAGCTGCCTTCGAATTACCGAAGACCGGCGGCATGGGAACAGGAAGCATAAAGGCAGGAGGCCTGCTGCTTTTGGCAGGAGCCTTGCTTTATGGATATTGCTTAAGACGCAGACGGGAAAGGAGGAGCAGGTGATTCCCGGCAGGGAAGAGGAAGCGTTTGCAGAAGAATAAAGAGAGTAGAAGACTGCGGCAGCTGCCGCAGAGGGAGGGTTCAAAAGGAAGCCTCCATACATAAAGGAAGAAAGAGAGAGGTAGCACGATGAAGAGAATGAAAAGAATCATGGCTTTGCTGCTCAGTCTGCTGATGGTTCTGGCGATGGGACTGACATCCTATGCAGCAGATACTAGCCTGACGATCAAGACAACAGAAGGACACACCTATCAGATCTATCAGATCTTAAAGGGTGATGTTTCCGATCTGAGCGATGGCTCGGCAACCCTTGCCAATGTAGAAAAGGGAAGCTCTGTAACGAGTGCAGCAACAGCGGAGGAGATCGTAAATGCCCTGAAGGATAAAACGGGCGGAGAACTTGGCAATGCAGCTTATGCTTATGTAAAGGATGGTAATCCGGTAGCGACAGTAGTCGGCGATGGAAGCAGTAAGTTAACAACACTCGAAGAAGGCTATTATGTAGTAACAGATTCCTATACAACGACCGGAAGTGATTCCCTTTCCCGTTATATGGTAGCAGTAGCCGGCCCGACCACAATGGAGCCGAAGACAGAAACACCGTCAATTGATAAGAAGATCGTTGATACGGATAAGAATGAGGCAACAGATGACTACAAGAAAACGGATACAGCAGCCATCGGCGATACCATTGAATATGAGATCACCGGAGCGGTTCCGAATTATGAAGGCTACACTTATTACTATTATGTAGTAGATGATACCCTTTCAAAGGGCTTAACCCTGGATGCGGACAGCTTTGTAGTGAAAGTTGGCGATGCAACACTGACAAAGGGCACAGATTACTACGTATATACATCAAAGGACGATGCGACAGGAAAGACAAACTTCCATCTGGCATTTGCTAATATTAAAGATTATACCAAGGATGCAGCGATCAGCATTAAATACAATGCAACCGTAAATGAGGACGCAGTGATCGGCACAGATCCGAATACCAATACAGCAAAGCTGATCTATTCCAATAATCCAAGTCAGTCAGACAGAGGAGATAAGGAAGGCGTACCGGGTGAGCCGGGCGACAGTGTTCCGACAGGTGAAACACCGGAGTATATCACAAAGACCTATGTAACACAGATCAAGCTGATGAAGGTAGACCAGGACGGCAATGCCCTGAACGGTGCAGAATTCACCCTGACAGGCAGCAATCTGACACAGGTTAAATTTACAACATCAACAAACTTCACAGAAGATGAAAACGGTACCTACTATAAGCTGAAAAACGGTGCCTATACAGAAACAGCACCGACAGATGAAACAGCAAAGTACTATGAGAGCACAACAACAAAGTACACAAAAACAACATCCACAAATCTGGTAGAGGCAACGGGTGAGCAGGCAAGTAAAAATGTAAGCTCCTATGTTGGCGATGACGGTATTTTATACTTCACAGGTCTGGATAAGGGTACCTATACCTTGACCGAGACAAAGACACCGTCAGGTTTTAATACCATCCAGCCGATCAGCTTTGAGATCAAGGGTGACATCACAGGCGCAACTTCAACAGTAGGCGGCTCTATCACCTGGTCAAGTGAGAATGAGAATCTTACCTGGAATGCAACAACAAATACCTTTGAGATCAGCATTACCAATATTGCAGGTAAGCTGCTTCCGAGCACAGGCGGCATCGGAACGACCATCTTCTACGTGGCAGGCAGCATTCTTGTTCTTGGCGCAGCAGTGCTTCTGATCACAAAGAAGAGAATGAGAAGACTTTAAGGCATAAAAAGGGAAAATCCCTGGCTTTATAGCTCCTTTCTCTGGGAGAAAAATGTAGCTGCAGGGCGGAAAGAGCTTCTGCCCTGCGGATACAACAATAAGGAGAACCTTAGAATGAGAAAACATTTATCAAGCATTATACTTGCCCTCATTTTCCTTGTAGGGCTCTCCCTATTGCTGTATCCGACTGTCAGTGATTATTGGAATTCTATCCATCAGTCCAGAGCGATCGCAGGCTATGAGGAGGAAGTGGATGAGATGGAAGAGGCAAAGCTCGAGGAGCTTTGGGAAAGTGCAGAGGCCTATAATCAAAAGCTGGCGACGAGTGAGCAGACCTTTTCCTTAAAAGGGGAAGAGATGGAGGAATATGAGCAGCTCCTGTCCGTAACAGAAAAAGGAATCATGGCCTCGATCGAGATTCCCAAGATTGACTGCAAGCTTCCCATCTACCATGGAACGGAAGATGAGGTTCTGCAGGTTGCGGTAGGACATTTGCCGGGTACTTCCCTTCCGGTAGGCGGCGAGAGCAGCCATTGCGTCCTGACCGGTCATAGGGGACTTCCCTCCGCCCAGCTTTTCAGCAAACTGGATCAGCTGGAGGAAGGGGATATTTTTATTCTGAATACCCTGGGACGGACGCTGACCTATCAAGTGGATCAGATCTCTATTGTTCTGCCGGCTGAGATAGATTCCCTGCGTATCGTAGAAGGAAAGGATCTGGTTACCCTGGTTACCTGCACACCCTATGGCGTCAATACCCATCGGCTTTTGGTCAGAGGACATAGGATCTCCGATACGGCAGCAGGTCAGATCAATGTGACGGCAGATGCCTATGAGATACCGCCGATCATGATCGCACCGGTTTTTGCAGCGATTTTAATTGTCCTTCTTCTGATCGGAGTAAGGGTTAGAGCAAGAAAAGGAAAGAAGTGAGATAAAATGAGTAAGCAGACAAAAGACAAAAGAAAATTTTCTCCGGTTCTTCTGGCAGCTCTGATTTTCTGTTTGACCATGATGGCCCTGCCGGTTTTCGCACAAAGCCGGGTACCGGATCTGACACAGAGGGGAAGCATCTCCTTGACCTTTAAGGATGGAGAAAGCATCGTAGCAGGCGGAGAAGTCAGCCTCTATGAAGTGGCACTTGCCTTTGATGAAGACGGTGATCTGGTCTATGAATATGGCAATGGCTTTGAAAACTGTGGGATAGAGCTTGGCAATCTGGAAGACAGTAAGCTGGCTTCTAAGCTGGAGGCGGTGCTTCCGGCCACTGCAGAAAAGACTACGCTTACGATCGGACAGGACGGAAAGGCAGTATTTACCGGTCTGGCGCCCGGTTTATATCTCATTCGGCAGACAAAGGCAGCAGACAATTATGCAGCCGTTAGTTCTTTTCTGGTCTCCCTGCCCCAAAAGGAGGGAGAAAGCTGGATCTATGAGCTAGATGCGAGCCCAAAGATGGAGAACTTAAGCAAGATCACACCGAAGACAGAGAAGAAGACTTCGAAAACGCCGACAGTGACCAAGGCAGCGAGTCTGCCCCAGACAGGCCAGCTGAACTGGCCGATTCCGGTTCTGGCTCTGGCAGGCCTGTTCTTACTTCTGCTCGGTCGGGAATTAAGCAGGGAGAAGAAAACGCATGAAGCGTAGAATAGGAAAACTATGTATGATCTTAGGGGCAGTGCTGATCACCATGGCACTGGCCCTTTTGCTCTATAATAAATGGGAGGCAAAGAAGGCAGAAACGGCCTCCGCCCGGGTCTTAGAAGAGCTTCTGGATGATCTGCCTCAGACGGAGAGCGGAGATAGCAGCTATTGGGACAGCGACCGGGAAATGACCGTTGTCACGATAGACGGCTATGATTATATCGGTTATCTTTCCATTCCCTCCCTTGATCTGGAGCTTCCGGTTATGGCGCAGTGGAGCTATGAAGGACTGCATATCGCACCGGGAAGATTTTCCGGAACAACTTTCGCAGGCAATCTCGTGATCGCAGGCCATAATTATGCCAGACACTTTTCACCGATCAAATGGCTGGAGAAGGGAGCTGAGGTAGACTTTCTGGATATGGATGGCCAGATCTGGAGGTATGAGGTTTCTGAGATCGAAATCCTTCAGCCCACGCAGGTAGAAGAGATGACCGGAGAAAAGGGAGAGGATACCTGGGATCTGACCCTCTTTACCTGCACGACGGGTGGGAAGACACGGTGCGCGGTACGGTGCACTAAGATTTGAGCATAAAGACGAGAATAAGAAAGAAGCCGGCAGGAAAAATCCTGCCGGCTTCTTTTGTCTCTTAATGTTAGGGGGGATAAGAAGTATGTTTTCTGTTCGTGATTATACTATCCTTTTTCCGCCCAAAATACAAAGAATAAAAAATAAACAATTATTAAGAAATTATAAAGTATCCTCCAAAGCTTTCAGAAAATAAGAAAGTACTTAGCTCTTTCTTCGTCTGCGATCGATATATTCCATCAGAAATGAGGCGGTCTCTTCTAAGCCCAGCCGGCTGCTGTTGATCGAGAGATCATAGTTACCGGACTCTCCCCACTTTGTCTTGCAGTAGTGATTGTGATAGGCCTTTCTTTTCCGGTCCTTGGCTTCAAGCAGCTTTCTGGCCTCTTCATAGGAAAGAGAAGAACGCTCCATGGTATGGCGGATCCGGACTTCTTTGTCTCCCAGGATATAGAAACTGATCAGAGCCGGATGCTCTTTTAAAACATCTTCCCCGCAGCGGCCGATCAGGATAAAGGATTCACCGGAGGCGGCCTTTTCCCGGATATAGTCAAACTGCATCTGGGCAATATTGTCCTCGGGTGAATTGCTGTAGCCCTGGACGCTTCTGGAGAAGAGAAGATTCCTTGGTTTTTCATCGTAGCGTTCCAACTCGGCAGCGTCCAGATTCCTTTCCTTTGCGATATTTTTGAGAAGGTCACGGTCATAAAGGGGAATCTGATAGTAGTCTGCCAGCTTTTCGCCGATGCTGTGACCGCCGCTTCCGAACTGGCGGCTGATGGAGATGATCAACTGTTTTTCCATATATAAAATCCTTTCCCGGTATACTGATAAGATGCATGTCTGAATTAATTAGGACAGCTTTAACCGACTGGCTTTTCATACAAGCCTTCTTTTGCTTTTTTTATAGATAACGAAGGTAGATACCGATCATAGAGACCAGTACAACAAGAATAACGGCCGGAACGGAGGACAGGCAGTATTTCTTCCAACTGATCGGATAACCTTCCCTTGCGGAAATGGAGGTGCCGACAACATTGGCAGAAGCACCGATCGGGGTTGCGCTGCCGCCGATATCCGTTCCCATGGCCAGGGTCCAGGCGAGGACGGAAAGGTCTGCGCCGGTGGAGGCTGCTAAGGTCTTGATGACCGGGATCATGGTAGCGGCAAAGGGAATGTTATCCACAAAGGCAGAAGCAATGGCAGATACCCAGATGATAATTGCGATCATAAGCATCATATTGCCGCCGCTGACTTTTTCGATAAATTGGGCAATGACTTCCAGGATGCCTGTTTCCTCTAATCCGCCGACAACGATAAATAAGCCGATGAAGAAGAGGATGGTCTTAAAATCAACCCCCTTCATGATGTCCGGAATGTGCTTGCCGGCCGGTAAAAGGGAGAGAAGACCGATAAAGACACCGATAAAGGCAACCGTCAGACCGGTCTGCGCATGGGTCATGAGCATCACAACCGCACAAAGAAAGATCAGGCAGCTGATCAGAAATTCTTTTTTATTCTGGATGGCTGATTGCGGATCGATTGCATCGAGAACCGCCTTATCGACTTCAACGGTAGAGGAAAGTTCTTTCCGATAACAAAAATAAAAGTAGATCATAACCAGAATAAGGGAAATACCGGCCAGAAGTCCTGTGTTGCGGATGAAATCCGTAAAGGAATAGCCCAGGGCAGTTCCGATGATGATATTGGGAGGATCACCGCACATGGTAGCGGATCCGCCCAGATTCGCGCAGAAAATCTCTGTCAGGATCATGGAGATCGGATTAAACTTTAAAAGTTTGGCCAGTTCTACCGTAATCGCTGCCAGGAATAAAATAACCGTAATGCTGTCGATAAACATGGCCAGGACAAAGGACATGACCATAAAGGTTAGAAAAATCGGAATGACTTTATAATGAACCGCCTTGGCAATGGTCAGGCAGAGCCAGCGGAAAAAACCGGCCTTGGCCATACCCTCTACCATGATCATCATGCCGAGCAAAAAGAGAATGGTTGCCCAGCTTACGCCGGAGGAGCTTTCCGAGGCCGAGGTCTCATACCAGAAATTGAGCGTAAAGATACTGCTGATATTGATGGTACGAAGAAAGGCCTCCATACTGTGCATAGCGAAGCCGAATACGAGAATCGAGGTTGCGGCTCCGCAGGACAGGGTGATGATGTGTCTTTCGATTTTGTCTAGGATGATCAGGGCGAACATGACCAAGAAGATGGCCAGGGCCAGAAGCTTTGCTAACATTTTTCCTCCTCTGTACCTAATAAAGTTAAAAATAATTGTAAGACTATTCTAACATAAAAAGGATGTTTTCTGAATATGATTATTTTGTAAGGTGGATCTTTTTCCTCTTTTTTTCTTTTCGGAAAGGGAAAGCTTGTTTCAATATGATAAAAGAACGGAGGTGCACAGCTTGCGGTATGCCGCTTTGCAAAGCCATACGTTCGAGGAGGAAAGGAATGCTTCACATTACGCGCATGGATGGATGTCGGGACATATATTTTTAGGTTATGAAAAAAAGCAAAAAAGGCTTGAATCTTTGGATTAAGACGGTTAGAATAGCAATGCAAAAAAGAACAATAAGCAGAAAGGCAGGTGAAAGAGAATGGATAATTGCGATGCACATGGGCGAAGTTTTTGCACAGAATGGAAAATGCGAAAGCAGGAACATAAGGTCGGCGGAAGAATCCCTTTTCTTTGCCTGTCTGTTTTTCTGCGCTGTCTATAAGAAAAGAGAATTTCTCTTTCTGTCATAAAAAGACACGGAATAAGGTATCCCGGCATAAAGCGAAGGGGACCGGCTTTTCTATTCTGTGAAAAACTCCCTATTATTGCAATTATATGAGAAGGCAGAGGATCCTAGAGGTCCGAACCGAGAAAAAGCTTTTATACAAAAATGGTATAAGGCCTTTTTTTCGTGCAAAAAAGAGAAAAAAGGAGGTAAGACAGATGGAGAAAAGAATTCAAGATTATAGCCAGGACATTCTGCAGATCATCCGCAGCAACACCTCTCCGGCAGCAATGGCAGACCGGCTGGAGGATTTTCATGAGAATGATCTGGCGGAGGTATTACCGAAACTGACAGAAGCAGAACGATGCAAATTATACCGCATTCTGGATGTAGATATGCTTTCGGATATATTCGAATATACCGAGGAAGAGGATGCGGCAGGATATCTGGGAGAGATGGATGTAAAAAAAGCGGCAGCAATCCTGTCGGGAATGGAAACGGCATCTTTGGCAGATGTTTTGGATAAGGTAGAAAAGAATCGGAAGAAAATCCTCCTGGAGCTTCTGGAACCCGAGGTGCGAAAGGATGTAGAGACGATCGCCGCTTTTGATGAGGAGGAGATCGGCAGTAGGATGACGACCAATTATATTGTGATCCCTGCCGTACTCAGTGTAAAAGAGGCCATGAGCGCGCTGGTTGACCAGGCGGCAAAAAACGACAATATTTCAACGATCTTTGTCGTGACGGAAAAGGGAAAATTCTACGGAGCAATTGATCTGAAGGAACTCATTATTGCCAGGCAGGAGACGGATCTGGAGGAGCTGATCAGAACCTCTTATCCCTATGTCTATGCGGAAGAGAGTATTGATGACTGTATCGAAGATCTGAAGGATTATTCGGAGGATTCCATTCCGGTTCTGGACAATGACAATCAGCTTCTCGGTGTGATCACTTCGGCCTGCATCATCGACCTGGTAGATGACGAGATGGGAGAGGATTATGCAAAGCTGGCCGGTTTGACGGAAGAGGAGGATCTGAAGGAGCCGCTGAAGGAAAGCATGAAAAAGAGAATGCCATGGCTGATCGTACTTCTGGGGCTTGGCATGCTGGTATCCAGTGTGGTTGGTGCCTTTGAGACGGTAGTTGCGGCTTTGCCGATCATCATGTGCTTTCAGTCCCTGATTCTGGATATGGCCGGTAACGTCGGTACCCAGTCTCTGGCGGTAACCATTCGTGTCCTGATGGATGAGTCTCTTACCGGCAGGCAGAAACTGCAGCTGGTTTTGAAGGAAATGAAGATCGGCCTCTGCAACGGAGGTCTTCTGGGAATTCTGGCTTTTCTGGTGATCGGCCTTTACATCTGGCTGATCAAAGGGAAAACCCTGCTGTTCGCATATGCAGTTTCAGCTTGTATCGGAGCATCCTTGCTTTTATCCATGCTGATCTCCAGTGCAGTCGGCACCTGTATTCCCCTCTTCTTTAAGAAAATTCATGTGGATCCGGCCGTTGCATCCGGCCCCTTGATCACAACCGTGAATGATCTGGTAGCGGTAGTTACCTATTATAGTCTGAGCTGGATTCTGCTTCTGCAACTGCTGGGACTGGCGGGATAGAAAAGTAAGAAATTCATTCAAGAAATAATAAAGGCTCATAATCACCGATGATGGGAGATTGTGAGCCTGTTTTGTTATTGAGATGGAGAAGTATATCATTTCTTATGTGGTTCAAATGGGATTAAGGGCATTAAAGGAAGAAAAAGTGATACAAACCCCGTAAAATCAAGCTTTGCAAAAAAAATCTCAAAAAATTAGCACTCGCCTCTTGACAGTGCTAATAATGCGTGTTATATTACATCTAGAACAAAGGAAGAGAGATAAGGAATCAGAAAAGAAGCCGACAGCATTCGAAGAAGATTCCGGATCGAAGCTCCCGATGTTCCGAGAAACAGGAAAAGCCTGAGAGAAGTTCTCAGTGCCTTAGATAGAATAAAAAATGACAGGAGGTTTTGATTATGTTATTTCCGAGTATTTTTAATGATAGTTTTACAGATGGTTTCTTTGATAACTTTTTCAGCGAGCCGGCATGGGAATATGCTCCGCTTGTAAAAACAAGCAGAACGATGAATGCGGATGTAAAAGAATTCGATGATAAATATCAGCTCGAACTCGAGATGCCGGGTTATTCCAAAGAGGATATCTCCGCAGAGCTGAAGAACGGTTATCTGACGGTAACAGCTGAGAAGAAAGACAACAAAGATGAAAAAGATGAGAACGGCAAATACCTCCGCAGAGAAAGATATTACGGCAGTGCCCGCAGATCCTTCTATGTCGGAAAAGATCTCAAAGAAGAAGATATCCATGCAGCCTTTAAAGATGGTGTCCTGACTCTGGAGATTCCGAAGAAGGAAGCAAAACCGGTGGTAGAAGAAAAGAAGACCATCGCCATTGAAGGCTAAGGAAAGAAATCTGTTTCCTTCGCAAAATCCGGGAGCCTGATCCCGTAAATAAACCAACTCCTTAAATCCTAACCATAGATAAACAGACCAAAAAATACCGGCCTCCGTAAGATCTGATCTTCGGAGGTCGGTATTTTGATCCTAGGCAGAACATCTTATCCTTTTTGGATAGGGTTAGCCATTAACTATATCGCTTCCTCAGGAAGTGAAGGAATCCACCAATTCCTGCAATTCGATAAAACGCTCCAGGCGTTCTTCTAATTTTGCATCCAGGGCTTCTTTTTCCTTCGTCAGCTCTTCCAGCTTGGTATAAGAACTGGCGGAAGCAAGGATCTCTTTTTCCAGTTCAGCGGCTTTTTCTTCCAGATTTGCAATTTCCTCTTCGATGCTATCGTATTCTCTCTGATCCTTATAGGAAAGCTTGTTTTGTTTCCGCTTTGGCGTTGGACTGCTTTTTTCCGGGGAGACATCAGTTGAAAGGGCTTCGGCTGAGCTTTTCCCCTTGTTTTCATTATCAATAGAAGAAAGATCCTTGGAAGTGCCGGTTTCCTGCTTCGGAGCGAAAAGAAGATCGCGGCCGGTCTGCTCGCAATGGGCTCTATAGTCACTGTAACCGCCTTCGCTTTGCCAGAGGCTGCCGTCTGCCTGGAAGGAGAAAATTCTGGTTACGACCCGATCCAGAAAATAGCGGTCATGGGAAACCACGATGACGATTCCGGCAAAACGATCCAGATAATCCTCCAGGACCTGAAGGGTCTGGATATCCAGATCATTGGTCGGCTCATCCAGAATGAGAACATTGGGTGCGGTCATCAAAACTTTCAGCAGACTCAGTCTCCTTTTTTCCCCGCCGGAAAGCTTCTCGATCAGAGAATACTGCATCTCGGAGTCAAAGAGAAAGCGTTCACACATCGCAGAGGCGGAAATCAGGCCGTCTGCGGTACGAACGAATTCTGCACTTTCCTTTATGAAATCAATCACTCTTTCTTCTTCTCTTAAGATTTCGTTTTCCTGACCGAAATAGCCGATCTTGATGGTTTGACCAATCTCGATGCTGCCGCTGTCCGGGGCTTCCTCCCCGATCATGCATTTTAATAAGGTTGATTTACCGCAGCCGTTTGGTCCGATGATACCGATTCGGTCGGTTTTACGGAAGAGATAGGTGAAGTCACGGAAGAGGAGTCTTCCGTCAAAGGATTTTGAAATATCTTCGATGACAATCGTCTTATTCCCGATCCGGGAGGAAAGGGAATCCAGCTCGAGTTGTCTTTCTTCGACAATCTTTTCCCGATCCCGAAGGGCCTCGAATCTTTGAATGTGTGCCTTTTGTTTGGTAGAACGGGCTCTGGCCCCCCGCATCATCCATTTCAGATCCTGCTTATAGAGCTGCGCCATCTTTCGTTCGCTGGCAATGGCATCATTCAGTCTCTGTTCCTTTAATTCCAGATAGCCGGAATAGTTTTCCTTATAACGGTAGGCCTTTCCCTTGTCCAGTTCCAGGATCTGATTTGTGACCCGGTCCAGGAAATAGCGGTCATGGGTAACCATGAGAAGGGCTCCCCGATAGGAACGAAGATAAGATTCCAGCCATTCGATCATGCGGCCGTCCAAATGGTTGGTTGGCTCATCCAGGATGAGCAGATCGCAGGGGGTGAGAATGGCGGCAACCAGGGCGGCTCTTTTCTTCTGTCCTCCGGATAAGGTAGCCGGGGAGCAATCCGGATTGGGAATGCCAAAGTCGATCAGTCTGGCTTTGACCTCTCCACTGACATCCCAATGGTCTGCCTTGCCGCTCACAAGAGAGGAGACATTGTCCAGAAGAGATTTTTTTTCATCAAAGGAAGGATTTTGTGACAGGTAAGAGATTCTGACATCCTTTCCCTTGATCACCTGCCCTTCATCCGGTTCAAGAAGGCCGGCGGTGATTTCCAGAAAAGTGGATTTGCCGGTTCCGTTGACACCGACAATACCGATTTTATCATGATCCTCGATTCCGACAGTCACATCATTCAGGATAGGACGGGAAAGGAAGGACTTGCTAACATGTTCAAGATTTAAGAGATTCATGGAGACTCCTGACTGCAGTAATGAAGAAGCGCAGGGCAGCAAAGAAAGCTGCCTTTTGAGATCATTTTCTGCATTCTATATTCTGTGCATTGCATAGATACGCAGCTGATTATAACACAGGAAAATGCGGAAAAGACAGAAGGGAGAAGGAAAAGGAAGGCGTTTATAGGGGAAAAGACTGCATAGTGACCAGAAACTTCTTAAGAATTCACGAATATTGTATATTTTTTAACATTGCATGTTTTTTCTCAAAGGGATATAATTAATCAGCTAAAAATTCACGAAAGGATTGAGAGGAAAGATTATGAAACCGTATTCAGAACTGACAAAAGAAGAACTCGCCAAAGAGCTGGAAAGCCTGAAGGTTGAGTACAAAAAGTACCAGAACATGGACCTTGGTCTGAACATGAGCCGTGGAAAGCCCTGTATTGAACAGCTGGATCTTTCTATGGGAATGATGGATGTCTTAAATTCCAGCGCAGACCTTTGTGCAGAAGATGGAGCTGACTGCCGTAATTATGGTGTCCTGACAGGTATCGAGGAAGCAAAGGTACTGATGGGAGACATGATGGAGAACAATCCGAATGATATCATCATTTACGGAAACTCCTCCCTGAATGTTATGTATGATACGGTTGCAAGAGCATATACACACGGTATCATGGGCAATACACCCTGGTGCAAGCTGGACAAGGTGAAATTCCTTTGCCCGGTTCCGGGTTATGACAGACATTTCGCCATTACAGAATACTTCGGCGTTGAGATGATCAATGTACCGATGACAGAGAATGGCCCGGATATGGATATCGTTGAGAAGCTGGTTAGCTCCGATGAGACGATCAAGGGTATCTGGTGTACACCGAAGTATTCCAATCCGACAGGATATTCTTACTCCGATGAGACAGTCAGAAGATTTGCCAGACTGAAGCCGGCAGCAAAGGATTTCCGTATTTTCTGGGATAATGCCTATGGTGTTCACCATCTCTACGAGGATCAGCAGGACTACCTGATCGAGATCCTTGCAGAATGTAAGAGAGCCGGTAATCCGGATATGGTTTACAAATTTGCATCAACCTCCAAGATCACCTTCCCGGGAAGCGGTATCGCAGCGCTCGCTACATCACCGAACAACATGGAAGATATCAAACAGCAGTTGCAGCGTCAGACCATCGGTCATGACAAGGTAAACCAGCTGCGTCATGTCAGATTCTTTGGCGATATTCATGGCATGGTAGAGCACATGAAGAAACATGCAGATATTATGCGTCCGAAGTTCGAAGCAGTCGAGGATATTCTTGAGGAAAGCATTGGCGGACTTCAGATCGGTGAGTGGACCAAGCCCCTCGGCGGATATTTCATCAGTTTCCAGTCCCTGCCGGGCTGTGCAAAGAATATCGTATCTCTTTGCAAGAAGGCAGGCGTAACAATGACCAATGCCGGAGCAACCTATCCGTATGGAAAGGATCCTCAGGATTCCAATATCCGTATCGCTCCTTCTTATCCGTCATTAGAAGACCTGAAAGCAGCTGCAAAGCTCTTTGCTCTTTGTGTAAAATATGAGAGTGCAAGAAAGATCTATGCAGAGAAGTTTTCCGGAAAAGAGGAAGAAAAAACAGAAGAGTAAATGAAAAAGCCGCAGCTCCGTAGGGGCTGCGGTTTTTTGAACTATGGATGGCAATGCCACAAAAGGCCGAGATGTTCTGCCCCGGATCAAAAACCGTTGAAAAACCCCAGTGCTTAGCAAGAGGTGCATGGGACATGCGCCTCGAGCTTAGCATCTGCTGGGTTTTTCCCCGAGCGAGAGCGTGTTTTAGATCCGGCAGAATCATTCTCGGCCTTTATGGGTGAAATCTGCTATCAACTCATTCTAAAGCTATGCTTCAAATTCAATCCCCAGCCCCTTCTTTTCCAGGCAGGCATTGGCGCACATCTTTTTAAGTTTCTTCATATATTTATCCATCATGGCCTCCGCCTCTGCACACTCTGTAAAACGAATATGCCACTCTCCCGGCAGAGTGGTGAGGACGTCGTGGAGGGCGTCAAGATTTGCACCGTAATAATCGGGAAGGGGCAGATAGTCTTCCAGCCTTTTGTGAAATTCATCCGGAATATAAATATCGGCCAGGCTGATCATAAGCTCTTTCATTAATTCACCTCCGAGAAAACAAGATCAAATGTCTTATAATGGTCGTCCGTATAATAAATCGTAGTATCGGAATAGACCAGGCGTTTTGCACCACGGGAATCGGCACCTAAGGTATCGATATCGCATTCGTGGTATTCCTCGTCTTCGGGAAGGAGACCTTCATAGTTTCCGAAGACATCGCCGCCGATGCATTTGCCGGGGGCATAGGGCTCCAGGGAACCGCCTTCCCAGCCAAGATCTTCAGCCTCGCTCTTGGTAATGAAGTTGTTCGGAAGATGGCCGTAGGTCTGCAGATAAAGGCTGACTTCGTCCTTGCTGCTATAAACGCCATCCTCTTCTACGCTGAGTTTTGTGCCGTCCGGTATATTTGCCGCTTTTATTTCGGCGATGATCTCGGCATCAGAGGATAGGGCAAGATCATCCGATTGCATTTCCGGATTTGCCTCCGCATTTGCGCTTGCATCTGCGGATTCGCCTGAGATGGCATCTGCAGAGGTGCTTTCGCCGGAAGCGCTTTGCCCGGTGCTGCCGCAGCCACAGAGAAGGAGGGCGAGCAGACAGATCAAACTAAATAAAGTGACTATTTTTCTTTTCATGAGTTCTCCTTTTTTTCTATATCGTACAGTTTTTCCTTCATCTTACATAAAGCCGGGAAGAAAGTAAAATAAATTCGTGATTTCGTGCAAATTGTGCTATAATCTCTTACAACTATGGGTGTAAACAGGCAATTTTGACTGCTTGTTTTTGAACGGCTTTTGTTGAAGCTGAGAAAGAGCAGAGGATTCTGCATAGGGCGCAGGAGATGCGCAGAGGAAAGATATGACACAATTTGATAAGCGAAATCTTACAATGATGATGGATCTCTATGAGATGACCATGGCGAACGGATATTTTTCGGAGGAGACAAGGGCGGACAGCGTTACCTTTGATGTCTTTTACAGAAGAAATCCGGATAACGGCGGTTTCGCTATTTTTGCAGGCGTGGAACAGATCATCGAATATATCGAGAATCTGCATTTTGAAGAGGATGATATCGCTTATCTGAGAGGCCTCAAGCTTTTTGATGAGGAATTTTTGGAATACCTGAAGGATTATCATTTCCATGGAAACATCAGTGCTTTCCCGGAAGGAACGATCATGTATCCGAATGAGCCGATTCTGACGGTAACCGCACCCCTGATCGATGCCCAGCTGATCGAGACAGCAGTTCTGGCTCAGATTAACCATCAGTCCCTGATCGCAACCAAGACACAGAGGATTGTCCGGGCGGCAAAGGGAAGAGGGGTTTCTGACTTTGGCGCCAGACGTGCCCATAATATGGACGCTGCCATCTACGGCGCAAGAGCTGCCTATATCGGCGGAGCCGGCGGAACAGCAACCGTTCTGGCAGGCAAGATGTTCGATATTCCGGTCAGCGGAACCATGGCACATAGCTGGGTAATGTACTTCAATGACGAATATACTGCTTTCAAAAAGTATGCGGAAAAGTATCCCAATGCAGCTTTGCTTTTGGTTGATACCTATGATGTTCTCCATAGTGGTGTTCCGAATGCCATTCGGGTGGCCAAGGAAGTGCTTGAGCCTATGGGCAAGAGACTTTTTGGCGTAAGACTGGATTCCGGAGACCTTGCTTATTTATCGAAGAAGGTAAGAAAGATGCTGGATGAGGCCGGTCTGGAGGACTGCAAGATCATTGCATCGAACAGTCTGGATGAGTATACCATCGATTCGATTATCGACCAGGGCGGAAAGATCGATTCCTTTGGCGTAGGAGAAAGATTGATCACAGCCAAGAGCGATCCTGTTTTCGGCGCAGTTTACAAGATTGCTGCAGTGAAGAAGGGAGATCAGGTAATTCCGAAGATCAAAATTTCCGAGACAACGGAGAAGATTACCAATCCGGGAGAAAAGGAAGTTTATCGAATTTATGATGAGAACGGATCTGCGATCGCAGACCTGATCACAAAGAAGGATGAAGAGTTGGATTTATCCAAACCTTACCGTTATGTGGATCCGAAGAAACCCTGGAAGAACCGCATGTTTGAGAACTGCACGGCAAAGAAGCTGCAGATTCCCATGATCGTAGACGGAAAAAGGGTGGTAGAGCCGAGAAGCCTGGATGAGATCAGATCCTATGTAAAGGATCAGCTGAAAAATGAAATCTGGGATGAGGAACAGCGTTTCCAGAATCCGCATATCCATTATCTGGATATGAGTCCTTATTATTATGAATTGAAGATGGGACTTCTGGAAGAAACAAGAAAAAACAATGACTGATCTTTAAAAGAAGGGTCATAAAAAACGATAGGAGAAGAAAAAGATGGCTTGGACAAGAGAAGCTCTGCAGACAAAATTTGTCGCATTTTACGAAGAACATAAGATTCCGGTTCAGTTCGACCGGAAGGATGGAAAATACTATATTTACATGAACATGAAGGATGAGGAGAGAGAACTCAAGATCAGCGTTGATGTAAAAGCGTCTGCTTACATTGTGGATGCTGTGATGCCGGTTCGTGTTCCGAATATGCAGATGATGCAGAAGATCTACTATCTGATCAACAAGATCAATGCTTACAGCGAGTTTGGCTGTATTTCTGTCAATGATGTCGGACAGATTACCCTGCATTATGCAGTCGATATGACCGATCGTGAGGCAACAGAGGATGTTCTGGCGGATGCCCTTGCTTTCCCCAGCTATACAAGCGAGAAGATCGTAAAGGCAATCGAGCCGGTTGTAGAATATGATGCAGATCCGGACAAGGTCTTCAACAAGGTCTACGCTTCCGTGCTTCAGTGATGAGAATGCTGTTGGCATTTAGCGCAATAGAAGCTTAAGAGCTGACCTCCGGAAGATGGGACTTAAGCAGTTCCAGATAAAGGGAAGCCAGGCGGCTCAGCATCATTTTGTTGTGCTGGATATAGCCGATCTCCATATAGTCATCGGTGTCTAAGGGAATAGAAACGATATTTTCGCTGTTCAGTTCCGTATTCAGCATGCCGCTTGAGATGGTATAGCCGTTCAGTCCGATCACCAGATTGAAAAGAGTGGCGCGATCACGAACCATGATTTCTTTTTTGCAATCAAGGGTGCTGAGGATTTCTTCCGAAAAATAGAAGGAATTATGCTCGCCCTGCTCAAAAGAAAGGCGGGGATATTCCGCCAGATCGTCAAGGGTAACGATTTTCTTTTTGGCCAGGGGGCTGAAAATACTTGTAAAAATATGAGGCTTTGCGACAAAGAGAGGATGAAAGGTCAGCTCATTTGTGCGCAGAGCCTTTTTCAAAACGGTTTCATTGAAAGGATTCAGATATAAAATACCGATCTCGCTTCGCAGTTTGGCAACATCATCGATGATCTCATAGGTCTGGGTCTCCCGCAGGCGGAAGGAATATTCATCACCGCCATAGTCCCGGATCAGCTCGATCAGGGCTTCCACGGCAAAGGAATAGTGCTGGGTGGAGATGCAAAGATCCCTTTTTCCGGCAGCCTGGTCCCGGTATCTGTCACGGATCAGGTTGGTCTGTTCAATGACCTGACGGGCATAGCCTAAGAATTCCTCTCCATCCGGAGTAAGGATAACGCCTTTATTGGTTCGGTTGAAGATGTTGATCCCGAGTTCCTTTTCCAGATCCCGAATGGAAGCGGTAAGGGAAGGCTGGGCGATAAATAAGTGCTTTGCGGCCTCGGAGATGCTGCCGCAGGCGGCGGTTGTGATGATATATTGCAGCTGCTGAAGGGTCATAAAGATAATCTCCTGAAAGTTTTACTATATTTGATTTTAACAGCAGACGGAGGAAAAGAAAATGGAATATGGATTTTATGCGGCGATATCCAGAATGAAATATATTGAACGCTGGGCCCTGATGCGTAATTCCAGGGAGGAGAACCTTTCCGAGCACAGCATGGAGGTAGCGATGATCGCGCATGCCCTTTGCCTGATCGGAAATAAGCGTTACGGGAAAAAGCTGAATGCGGACAGGGCTGCGGTGATCGGTCTTTTTCATGATGCAACGGAAATCATAACCGGAGATATGCCGACGCCGGTCAAATACTATAATAAAGAAATTCGACAGGCCTTCGGAGAAATTGAGCAGGAGGCTCAGGAGAGGCTCCTGTCCAAGCTGCCGGATGATTTAAAAGAAGACTATCGTCGGATTTTTGAAGGAGAGGAAGAGGAGGCCTATCTTCGCCGCCTGGTCAAGGCAGCGGATAAGCTCTCTGCCCTGATCAAGTGCATGGAAGAAAGTAAATCCGGAAACGGAGAATTCGCGATTGCCGGTCAGACAACAGAAAAAGCCGTAAAGGAAATGGCGGAGGAGCTTCCTGAAGTAGGGGATTTTGTCCGCGATTTCCTTCCGGCTTATGGAAAGACTTTGGATGAACTGGCCTGAGGCCTGCCCTGTTTGCAATCTGTAGGATTAACGGCAGGCGATTAGTTTATGGATGGGATTTCCTTTCGAAGAAAATTTCTCTTCATATTCTGTCATGATATTGCCTTCGTTTAGGGCGGCGTCATGATGCAAGTCATAGGTTTTTGCGGTAAGAAACCACTTGCTCTTTTCAATTTCTTCGAGAGAAAAGTCGAAAAGACCGGTGTTATCCGTCTTAAACTCAATCTGGCCGTCCGCAGCGAGAATGTGATCGTAGCGCTCCAGAAACTGGCTGCTGGTCAGACGACGCTTGGCATGACGATCCTTGGGCCAGGGATCGGAAAAGTTCAGATAAATACGGGCGAGCTCTCCCTCATCAAACATCTCCATGCATTCGGCAGCATCACCGCAGATAAAGAGCAGGTTTGGAAGAGGGGCTTCCTCCATCTTTTGAAGTGCCCGATAAAGGACGCTGCTGTAGCGTTCCATGCCGATATAGTTAATCTCGGGATGCGCAAGCGCCATTGCCATAATAAATTGTCCTTTTCCCATGCCGATTTCGATATGGATCGGAGCCTCTGTCGGGAAAAGGCTTTTCCACTGCCCTTTCCGATTCTTGGGATCCTGTACAACAAAACGGCTTGCTTTTACGGCCTCGTCGGCCCCTTTGATATTTCGAAGTCTCATATTTTTATCCTTTCAACCAGGCTATTTTACAGGAAAAGACCGGCTTAAACAAGAAGTATATACAGGAAAAGGTTGATCTGAGCGGGGCTAATATACAGAAAAAGGGTGGTCTGAGCAGGACTAATATACAGAAAAGGGCTGGTCTGAGTAGGCCTTATATAGGGGAAAGGATGATTTAAATAAGAACTATATACGGAAAAGGATCGGCTTAAAGCAGGCTTGCTGATAGAAATGAAAGCAGATATAATGTTTTCGTATGTTCGGAGGGAGGCCTCGAATAAGAAAAAATGATAAGAAAACAGAGGAAATAGATATGTCTGTAAAAAAACAGATCGGTATGGCAGCATTGATTCTGGTGGGGATTTTATTACTGATGACTGCGATCAGTATTTTCCGCGTCCACACAGATTATGCTGCCTTATCTACTTATAAACAGGAAACGAATCAGGAAGATGAGTATGTAGCCTTTCATAATACTATGATTCAGTATGGATCAAACGGAGTCTCCTGCATAGATGCCCAGAACAAGGTGCTCTGGAGTGAGACTTTTGAGATGGATCGTCCGATTCTGGCGATGAGTGATTCTTATATTGCGATTGCGGATCAGAGCGGCAATGACATCTGGCTCTTCGATGAAAATGGCTACGTAATGAAGACCAGCAGCAGTTATCAGATTCTTCAGATTGCCGTTTCGGAGGAAGGTACGGTCGCTGCGGTTCTGGAAAGAAATAAAAATTGCTATCTGCAGATGTATTCTTCTAGCGGAGAGCTGACAGCCGGAGGGGAGGCGCATTTGAAAGAAAGCGGTTATCCCGTAGCGATCGCAGTGTCGGCAAACGGGAAAAGACTCGCGGTTTCTTATCTGAATGTCAATACCGCTGTCCTTTCTTCTACCGTGACCTTCTATGACTTTGGCAGCGAAGAGACGGACTCGGATCATGTTCTTGCTTCTTATAGTAATCAAGGGATTACCATTGCCCGTCTGGCTTACCTGAAAAACGGAAGTCTGGTGGCCTTTGGAGATCAGGAGGTGCAGATTTATGGCGGGACGGATAGGCCGGAGCTGAAAACACAGATAGAACCGGAAGGGAAGATCATCAGTATCTTTGTCGGCAAAAACCGCTTTGGTCTGGTTTATCAAAACCAGCAGAAGGCCTCCGGAGATGCGGCGGGAGAAGAGTCAGAGTCCGGCAATTCTGCGGAAGGGGCTTATAATCTGGCTGTATATAGGGCGAACGGAAACGAAGCCTTTACTACAAACTTTGGAATTGCCTATAACAGAATCTTTGAAATGGAAAATGGAGAGATCTGTATCCAGGGAAATTCTGCCCTGGTTCTGATCTCAAAGCTGGGAAGGATTTTTTACGAGGATTCCTATGAGCAGAACCTGCTTGGTATCATGCCTCTGGAAGGATATCACAGATATTATATGATCTTCCCGGATCGGGCGGAAAGAATACGCCTGAAATAGACTGCTATCAAAAAATAAAATAGGAAATGAGAAAAATAGAGAAATAAGGGAGAGAAAATGACGGAATACTGGTTTTTGATCCTATGTGGCATTATCTGCTTTTTTAATGTAATAAGAGGACTGAAAAAGGGGTTTGTGGGCATGCTCTATCGTCTTTTGACAACGGCGGTGGCAATCATTGCGGCGGCCTTTGCGGCAGACCCTCTGGGAATATGGCTGAAGGCGAATACGGGACTCTATACATTTATAGAAGAAAAATGTGCTTCGGTCCTGGCGGAAACAACACAGACCGGAACGGTGGCAGACTCCCTTCTGGATGCAAGCGGGGTTCTGGATCAGGTGGCAGGGCAGATTGCGGACCTTATTTATGGAATTGTTGTTTTTATTCTGGCGGTTCTGCTGATCAAGCTCGCCCTCTGGATTTTCCTGGTTGTTTTGGAGAGTCTAGCCGATCTGCCAATCCTGAGAACGGTGAACCGAATCGGAGGGGCGGCTATGGGTCTTTTGAATGCAACCCTCTTTATCTGGCTGATCATGCTTCTGGTAAGCATCCTGAGTGAAACGGAATTGGGAAAGGGAGCAATTGCAAATATTCAAATGCTTCCTATTCTGCAATTTCTTTACGAGAACAATCCAATCCAACATATTGTGGACATCTTTCTGTAAAGCACAAGATAATGGTATGTAAAAAGAAAATGGAAAAAAGTTCAAAAAAATTCAAATTTGTTGTTGACAAAGAGTATACGGCGAGGTATTATAAATAGGCACTCGCGAGACGGGTGCTCACGAAAGCCTTGAAAA
>CAVHNP010000020.1:0-32594 GCA_963637505.1 Prevotella sp. CAG:279 | reverse complement strand
GATACGATATAGAGCGAGAGCGTGTTTTTGATCCAGCAGAATCATTCTCAGCCTTTTGTGGTATATATATCCATAGTTCTTTTTTGCTTGTCATCGTATTTTTTATCGAGTATAATAGAGCCATCCCGAAATGCGAATTTCCTGATATTTTGAACCTACAATTACTTTAAACGGGATTCTTATATTGCCGATTTAATGTCGGGCCTCATTTAGCTTTATAGCGCAGAGGAAGGCAGAGATGAGGTTGCGGTTGCCCACCTAGCTCATCGCTAGGAGTCAAAATACAGGACGTGTTCCGGGCTTTTTTGCGACTTTTTGCAGGATGATACATAGGAGAGATAGCATGAAAAGGCTGTTGATCGATTATGTAAAAGGAATGATCAAGACCTATCAGGAGGACAGGGTAGCATTATACGCAGCGCAGTCGACGCTGTTTATAATGATGTCCCTGATCCCTTTTCTTATGGTGCTCATTTTTCTGATCCGCATCCTGAATCTGGATGAATCCGTGATCATGGGTCTGATCGGAAACTACTTTCCGGACTTTCTGAAGGATAATGTAGCCAGCCTGATCGACAATCTTTTTACCCGCTCCTACGCGATCTTTTCCCTTTCCTTATTGTCTGTTTTGTGGTCGGCCGGAAAGGCACTGCAGGGCATTCAGTATGGATTGAACAGTGTGAGAAATATCGAGGATAAGAGAAACTGGTTTTATCTTCGTTTTCGCGCTATTCTTGCCACGATCATCCTGCTTTTTGTAATCTTTTTTATCATCGTATTCGTTGTTTACGGCGGACAGATTTCCGAGCTTTTCAAGGCGGCCTCCCCGACAGGGAAAAGGCCAATCGCCCTGACGATCATTATGATCTTCCGATATCCGATTATGATGGCAATGATGATCTCCTTTTTTACGGAGATCTATACCATTCTTCCGAATAAGGAAACAGAATTTAAGGAACAGCTGCCAAGTGGGATCGCCTGTTCAATCGCCTGGTTTATTTTTACGATCGCCATCTCGATCCTGACCAATTATTTCGGCTTTTTCTCGGTTTACGGAAGCCTGATGATGGTGCTTTTATCTATGTTCTGGCTTTATATGTGCATGATCATTTTTTTTGTGTGCGCAGAAATCCAGCCCATGCTGCGTTATCTCTGGATCTATTATAGGGTAAGAAAGATAGATCGGGACTCGATCTTAGAGGTTCCGGTTCCCAAGGAAGTTCTGGAGGTTTGTGCGGTTGGCAGGAAATGAGAGAGCGGGCTTGCGAAAAGAAAAGCAGTGTGTTAGAATCGATTTTAGTCTTTTGCAGGATTTCATGCATAGCTGTGTCCTGCATAGATCAAAAAAGTAACTGAATCCTTCAGTTACCTATACAGAAAAAGGCGAAGAAGGTGCATCGCTTTTCGAAGCGAAGAGGGGATTATTTCCTGAAAGAGAAAGGAAGTCAGAGGCTGAAAGCTTCCTCCAGGTTCGGTAATTACCTGAATTTCACACCGGAGCTGCATTTCCGAAAGAGCTTGCCAGAGAAGAGAGTAAGAAATGACGTTGCCGTACGTTACACGGTTCTTGAGTGTCCGATCTATAATCGGGAATCAGGGGTGGTACCGCGGAATCATTCGTCCCCAGCAAACTGGCTTTGCTGGGGATTTTTTATGTAATAGGAGATTCCATAGGAATTCCAAAGGAATTTCTATTACATAAAAAATCCTCCGGGCCGGGAGACCTGCAAAATGCTCCTAAGAGAGCAGGCAGGCAGAGAATCCTGCATAGCAGGATTCAAGCAGAAGAAAAAGCAGCAAAGGAGAAGCAAGATGAAAGAAGAACTGCTGAAGATCAGGGAAGAAGCCCTGAATCAGATCAAAGAATCCGCCAATCTGGATGCTCTCAATGACATCAGAGTATCCGTTCTCGGAAAGAAGGGTCAGCTGACAGCAATCCTCAAGGGAATGAAGAATGTAGCACCGGAGGATCGTCCGAAGGTAGGCCAGCTTGTCAATGAGACAAGAAGCGCGATCGAGGAACAGATGCAGGCCAGAAAGGAAGCTTTAGAGAAGGAATATCAGAATCTGAAGCTGAAACAGGAAGTAATCGATGTAACCCTTCCCGCAAAGAAAAAGAGAATCGGTCATCCGCATCCGAATACTGTTGCCTTGGAAGAGGTAGAGAGAATCTTTACCGGCCTTGGTTATGAGGTAATCGACGGACCGGAGGTTGAATACGATTATTATAACTTCGAAGCCTTGAACATTCCGGCAAATCATCCGGCAAAGGATGAGCAGGATACCTTCTATATCGGCAACGATATTCTGCTTCGTACCCAGACCTCTTCTGTTCAGATCCATGCCATGGAAGGCGGCAAGCTGCCGATCCGTATGATCGCACCGGGAAGAGTATTCCGTTCCGACGAAGTGGATGCAACCCATTCCCCCTGCTTCCATCAGGTAGAAGGTCTGGTCATCGATAAAAATATTACCATGTCAGATCTGAAGGGAACCCTGCAGCAGTTTGCAGCAGAGATGTTCGGAGAGAATACAAAGACTAAGTTCCGTCCTCATCATTTCCCCTTCACAGAGCCTTCCGCAGAGATGGATGTTTCCTGCTTCAAATGCGGCGGAAAGGGCTGCAGATTCTGTAAGGGAGAAGGCTGGATCGAGATCCTCGGCTGCGGTATGGTTCACCCGCATGTACTTGAGATGGTAGGCGTGGATCCGGAAGAGTATACCGGCTTTGCATTTGGTGTAGGTCTCGAGAGAATCGCCCTTCTCAAATATGAGATTGATGATATGCGTTTGCTCTATGAGAATGATGAGAGATTTTTGGATCAGTTTTAAGCAGAATCGGAGGAAGTACAGTGAATACATCACTTAATTGGTTAAAAGCCTATGTACCTGAGCTGGATGCAACTCCTCAGGAATATATGGATGCAATGACACTCAGCGGTACAAAGGTAGAGAATTATGTAAATCTCGATGCAGATCTGGATAAGATCGTAGTCGGCAAAATCGATAAAATTGAAAAGCATCCGGATGCAGACAAGCTTGTGATCTGCCAGGTAAATGTAGGAGGAGAAGAGGATGTTCAGATCGTAACCGGTGCACCCAATGTGCATGAGGGAGATCTGGTACCGGTTGTTCTTGACGGCGGCAGAGTGGCCGGAGGACATGACGGATCCAAGACAGCAGGCGGCATCAAGATCAAGAAGGGAAAGCTTCGTGGTGTTCCTTCCAATGGTATGATGTGCTCTATCGAAGAGCTGGGCTCTGACAGAAACATGTTCCCAAAGGCACCGGAATATGGTATCTACCTCTTTGACGAGGAGGATCATGTGAAACCGGGAGATGATGCAATCGAAGCTCTGGGTCTGCATGATACCGTTGTAGAATATGAAGTAACCTCCAACCGTGTAGACTGCTTCAGTGTGATCGGCATTGCCCGTGAGGCAGCAGCAACCTTCCGCAAGGAATTCATCCCTCCGGTAGTGACAGAGACAGGAAACGCCGAGGATGTAAATGATTATATCAAGGTTACTGTCGAAGACAGCGATCTTTGCCCCAGATATGTAGCAAGAGTAGTTAAGAATATTAAACTTGCACCGTCACCGGAGTGGATGCAGAGAAGACTGCGTAGCGTTGGCATTCGTCCTATTAACAACCTGGTTGACATAACAAACTACGTTATGGAAGAATACGGCCAGCCCATGCATGCCTATGACTGGGATACCATTGCCGGTCATGAGATCATTGTTCGCCGTGCAAAGGATGGAGAGAGTTTCGTTACTCTTGACGGTCAGGAAAGAAAGCTGGATCATGATGTACTTATGATCTGCGATAAGGACAAGGAAATCGGTCTTGCAGGTATCATGGGTGGTGAGAATTCCATGATCACAGACGATGTAAAGACCATGCTTTTCGAGGCAGCCTGCTTCGACGGAACCAATATCCGTCTTTCCTCTAAGAGAGTTGGTATGAGAACCGATGCTTCCGGTAAATTCGAAAAGGGTCTTGATCCGAATACAGCCTTCGAAGCAATGAACCGTGCATGCCAGCTGGTAGAAGAACTTGGCGCAGGTGAGGTTGTCGGCGGTGCGGTTGATATTTACCCGGTTAAGAAAGAAGGAAACAGAGTTCCCTTTGAGCCGGAGAAGTATAATAAGCTGCTTGGAACAGAGGTTCCGGCAGAGACCATGCTGCAGTATTTTGAACGAATCGACCTTGGTTATGATAAGGAAACAAATGAGATCGTCGTTCCTTCCTGGAGACAGGATATTCACGTTATGGCTGACCTTGCAGAAGAGGTTGCGAGATTCTATGGCTATGACAATATCCCCATGACCATGCCGAGCGGACAGGCAACAGCCGGCAAGCTGTCCTTCGATAAGAGGGTTGAGGCAGAGGTCAGAGCCGTGGTTCAGGCCAACGGTTTCTCTCAGGCAATGACCTACAGCTTCGAGAGCCCCAAGGTATTTGACAAGCTTCTCCTTGCAGAGGATGCACCGGAGAGAGCAGCCATTAAGATCGCCAATCCTTTGGGAGAGGATTTCAGTATCATGAGAACCCTTCCTCTGAACGGTCTTCTGACTTCACTTGGTTCTAACTATAAGCACAGAAATAAAGAAGCAGCTCTTTACGAGATGGCTAAGATCTATCTGCCCAAGCAGCTTCCGATGACAGAACTTCCGGACGAGAGAATCCAGCTTACCCTGGGTGATTACGGCGAGGGAGATTTCTTCGACATGAAGGCAGTGGTAGAAGAAGTCCTTGACCGTGTCGGTCTCAAGGGCAGCCTTACTTATGATCCCCAGGCAGGCAAGAGCTTCCTGCATCCGGGTCGTCAGGCGCTTGTGATCTATGAGGGTCAGACGATCGGTTATCTGGGAGAGGTACATCCGACCGTTGCTGACAGCTATGGCATTGATACCAGAGTTTATGTAGCTGTTCTGGATATGCCGATGATCGTGGAGAAAGCAAGCTTCGACAGAAAATACGAAGGCTTTGCAAGATATCCGGCCGTTACAAGAGATATTTCCCTGGTTGTTCCGAAGCATATCCTGAACGGCCAGATCATTGAAACCATCCGCAAGAACGGAGGCTCTTATCTGGAAGAAGTTGAGCTCTTTGATATTTATGAGGGTTCCCAGATCCAGCTTGGCTTCAAATCCATGGCTTATACCATCCGCTTCAGAGCAAAGGATAAGACCCTGGAGGAGGGAGATATTTCTCCGGTAATGAAGAAGATCGTTGATAAATTAGAAAAGATGGACATCAAACTGAGAGCGTAACAGAGGACAAAATGGAAGTAAAAGATTTTGATTATGAACTTCCGCAAGAACTGATTGCACAGGATCCCCTGGAGGATCGTTCCTCTTCGAGACTGATGCATGTTGATCGAAAGACGGGTGAGATTTCTCATCACGTCTTTCGTGACGTTTTGCGGTTTTTAAAACCGGGCGACTGCCTGGTCATGAACAATACAAAGGTAATTCCGGCCAGATTATACGGCACAAGGGAGGACACCGGGGCACATATTGAACTTCTTCTTCTGAAAAGAATGGAAAATGACACCTGGGAAACCCTGGTAAAGCCGGGAAAGAAATGTCGCCTCGGCGCCCGCTTTGTCTTTGGAGAGGGTCTGCTCAAGGGTGAGATCGTTGAGGTGAAGGAAGACGGAAACCGTCTGATCCATTTCGAATATGAAGGCATTTTTGAGGAAATCCTGGATCAGCTGGGTCAGATGCCCCTTCCGCCTTATATCACCCATGAGCTGAAGGACAAAAACCGCTACCAGACGGTTTATGCAAAGCTGGAAGGTTCGGCAGCAGCGCCGACAGCAGGTCTGCATTTTACCAAGGAACTGTTGGAGGAGATTCATGAGGCAGGCGTTCAGACGGCAGAGGTGACCTTGCATGTCGGTCTTGGCACCTTCCGTCCGGTTAAGGTAGAAAATGTCCTGGAGCATCATATGCATTCCGAGTTTTATATGATCAACGAGGAAGCGGCAAAGACCATCAATGAGACCAGAGCAAAGGGCGGCCGGATCATCTGTGTCGGAACGACAAGCTGCAGAACCTTAGAGTCGGCAGCAGCAGAAGACGGCAGCATCAAGGCCTGCAGCGGTTGGACGGATATTTTCATCTATCCGGGTTACCGCTTTAAGATCATGGATGGCCTGATCACGAATTTCCACCTGCCCAAGTCTACCCTTTTGATGCTGGTCAGCGCCTTTGCGGGAAGGGAACATATGCTGGCAGCCTATGAGAAGGCAGTAGAGGAAAAATACAGATTTTTCTCTTTCGGGGATGCGATGATCATTCTCTGATGTTAAAATGACAAGAAAGAATCCTGCTTGCAGGATTTTCCGCCTGCGGTGAGCCGCTTTCGCGGAAAGGTGTAATAAGGGATACTATATAGAAGCTTTTTGAAAGGGAACAATGAAGAAAAAAAGAGGATTCGCGGTTGCGGCTGCTACCGTTTCAGCCTTGGCAGCGGCACAATATCTGGAACTGAAGCAATTTGAGATTACTAATTATAAATATAAGACAACAAAGGTTTCCAAAAGAATCCGGCTTGCTGTTGTCGCCGACCTTCATGGGGTGGAGTTTGGCAAGGACAACAGCAGGCTTCTTGCTGCGGTTGAAAGAGAGAGTCCCGACCTGATCCTGATTCCGGGGGATTTTATCACTGCGGATACGATCGAAGGCTATAGCAGAAAGGGCTATCCCTTTGCAGCAGCGGAAAGTCTGCGCCGGCTGACAGAGATCGCACCGGTTTATTACAGTATGGGCAATCATGAGGAATGGCTCTCCCGCGGAATCGATGTTTTGGGCTATGTCTGGAAACGCTATGAGAGAGAAGCCAAAGAGGCGGGCGTGCATTTCCTTCGAAATGAAAGCAGTCTGGTCAACATAGACGGAGATCTTTTAGAGATCAGTGGTCTGGAGATTGCGAATTCCTATTATGCCAAGCTGGTGGATGTGAAAATGAGGGAGGGCTATGTCGAAAGCCTTCTGCCGAAGAAGAAAAATGCAGAGGCCTTGCAGATCCTTCTGGCTCATAATCCGGCTTATTTTGAACAATATCTAAGCCTGCATCCTAATCTGATCATCAGTGGTCATACCCACGGCGGTCTGGTTCGGATTCCGGGCTATGGCAGTCTTTTCTCACCGGAGCTGAAGCTTTTCCCGGATTATGATGCCGGAAGGTATGACAGAGAGGGAGCTTCCATGTTCGTAAGCCGAGGACTGGGAACCCATGGCTATCCAATCCGGGTCTTCAATCGGGCAGAGCTGATGATGATTGATCTGGAACCGGTCTGAGATAGGGATAGCGGATGGAAATTGATGTAAAGCTGGATGCCTTTGAAGGTCCTTTGGATCTTCTTCTGCATCTGATTGAAAAAAATAAAGTAAATATCTATGATATCCCGATTGCGGAGATTACAGAGCAGTATCTGATGTATCTGGCAGAAATTCCAGAAGAGGATATGGATCGGGCCAGTGAATTTCTGGTCATGGCGGCGACATTGATCAATATCAAGTCTAAAATGCTCCTTCCGCCTGAAGTAAACGAAGAAGGCGAGGAGATCGATCCGAGGGAAGAGCTGGTTCAGCAGCTTCTGGAATACAAGATGTACCGCTATATTGCGGATGAACTGAGAGGCCGGCAGATGGATGCCGGCTATATCATGTATAAGGATCCCAGCATTCCCAAGGAGGTTCTTTCTTATCGGGAACCGCCGGATGTAGATAAGCTTTTCGAAGGGATTGACCTGGAGGATCTGCATGAGATCTTTGAACGTCTGATGAAGCAGCAGATCCAGAAGATCGATCCGGTCAGAAGCCGTTTCGGTAAGATCGAAAAGGAGAGTGTCACCCTGCCGGAAAAGCTGGATAAATTAAAAAGCTATGCCAGAAGGCATAAGAAGTTTTCCTTTCGCAAGCTGATGGCCGATACGGAAACTAAGATGGATATCATCATTACCTTTATGGCTGTTCTGGAGATGATGAAACAGGGCAGTATCATCGTTAGGCAGGATCATGTCTTTGATGATATCGAGATCGAGTCAAAGCTGGCGGATCAGGACTCAGATGATGTATACGATACTGAGGAAAACGAGAAAAATCTGCCTGATGGGGAGGATAATTTTCCCTTTACAGAGGAAGAGAAGAAGACGATAGCGGAAAAAACAGAGGAAGATGGAAGAGAATAAGACAGAAGAGAAGTTAAAGGAAAGTAAAGCGGAAGAGCAGCTGGTGGAAGAAATTACTGCGGAAGAAACAGTGCCAAAGGAGAAAAGGGCAGAAAAAGCCGAGACGGATGAAAAAGCAAAAGCCAAAAGTCTGGAAGGTGCAATCGAAGCAATCCTTTTTTCGGTGGGTGATTCCGTAGAGATCAATAAGCTGAGCGAGGTTTTAGAGACAGACAAGAAGCAGATCCGGGAGATCCTTACTCATATGCAGGAAAAGTATGAGAGTGAGGAAAGAGGAATCCGTATCATGCTTCTGGAGAATTCTGTCCAGCTTTGTACCAAGCCGGAGTACTATCAGCAGCTGATCAAGGTAGTGCAGAAGCAGAAAAGCTATACTCTGACAGATACCGTCATGGAAACCCTTTCCATCATTGCTTATAAGCAGCCTGTCACTAAGGCGGAAATGGAAAAGATTCGTGGCGTTTCCTGTGACCATGCGGTAAACAAACTTCTGGAATTCGGCCTGATCCGGGAACTGGGCAGACTGAATGCACCGGGAAGACCCCTTCTTTTCGGAACCACAGAGGAGTTCCTCAGAATCTTCGGTGTCAGCTCCACGGATAATCTTCCTGTCTTAAATACCGTCCAGATCGAAGAATTCAAAAAGGAAGCAGAGGAGGAGATCGCTCTTTCCTCAGAAACGGTTGAGGTATAAGAATGAAGAATGATATTACCAACCGGATCAATCAAAAATATGCCTCTATGAGCAAGGGACAGAGGAGACTTTCTGCCTATCTGACCGATCATCCGGATCAGGCCGCCTTTATGACAGCAGCCAAGCTGGGAGAGGCGGTATCTGTGAGTGAATCTACGGTAATCCGTTTTGCTTCTTCCCTGGACTATAAGGGCTTTCCGGAGCTGCAGGCAGCAGTCCGGGATCTGATGAGAGAAACGATGGATCATTCTGTCATTGCTTCAGAGAGAAGATTGACGGAAAAGGGGGATTTCTTAACGGGAATTCTGCAGGCAGATCGGGAAAGAATCCAGAGAAGCCTGGATCTGATGGACGAGAGAGTTTTTCAAAGCGCGGTAGAGATGGTCACAAGAGCCAGAAGCATCTATCTGGTGGGTGTCAGGGAAAGCGGAGATCTGGCCAGAATGCTGGCTCGGCATCTGAACGGCATTTTCCGGGATGTCCGCCTGATCGAAAATGAGAACATGAACACCACCTATGAGAAGCTGATCCATATCACGGAAAAGGATGTATTGATCGCGATCAGTTTTCCCCGCTATTCCTTCAGTACCATAAAGGCAGCAGAATATGCCAACAGCAGGAGAGCCGGCGTTCTTACCATCACGGACAGTACGAATTCCCCCCTGAATCTCTATTCCTCCTGTAATCTCATCGCTCTGGCGGAGACAGACTCGGTTCTGCCCTCGGTAACAGCGGCTGTGAGCATCATCAATGCTCTGGTTACGGCGCTGGCTTCGAAGAGAAAAAGAGAAGTGACCAATACCATGAAAAAGATGGATGAGATCTGGAAGAATCTCGGCAGGGAGGGAAATGATGAGATGGAATATGTAGAAGATACCCTCCTGTATCGTTACAGCGGAAGCGGAGAAGAGAATGAGTAAGGTTTGCGTGATCGGCGGCGGTCCGGCCGGTATGTTTGCAGCCATTGCTGCAGCGGAAAAGGGACATGCCGTTACCCTCTATGAAAAAAATGAAAAGCTGGGAAAAAAACTTTTTATCACCGGAAAGGGCAGATGTAATCTGACCAATGCCTGTGAGACGGCAGAACTTTTTGAGAAGATTCCCGGAAACAGCAAGTTCCTCTATAGTGCCATCTATGGATATGATAATTACAGGGTCATGGACTTTTTCGAAAGCAGGGGGCTGAAGCTGAAGACCGAAAGGGGAGAACGTGTTTTCCCCCAATCGGATCATTCCTCCGATGTCATCAAGGTTCTGGAAAAGGAATTAAGGGCTCAGGGTGTTCAGATCGAACTGAATACAGAGGTAGAGGAAGTCTTAAGAGAAGAAGACAGAGTCAGCGGAGTTCAGATAAGAAGAGGAAAAAAGATAGAAAAAAAGGCCTATGATGCTGTTATCATTGCAACCGGCGGAATTTCCTATCCCCAGACAGGATCGACCGGAGATGGCTACCGCTTTGCAAAGGAAAGCGGCCACGGTCTGACGGAAGCCATTCCCAGCTTGGTACCGATTATTTTGAAGGAAAAGGAATTCCTGAGTCTGCAGGGGCTTTCCCTTCGAAATGTCAGCTTGACGATCCATCTTGGAAAAAGGAAAGAAAGCTATTTCGGAGAGATGCTTTTTACCCATTTCGGCATCAGCGGGCCTCTGGTTCTGACACTGACAGCAGAATATGGCAGACAGCTGATGAAGGAAGAAGCCGGTCTGGAACTTGATCTTAAACCGGCCTTATCCGAAAAGCAGCTGGATCTTCGCCTGCAGAGAGACTTTGAAAAGTATATCAATAAGGATTTTCGAAATGCTCTGTCGGATCTTCTTCCGGCCAAGCTTATTCCCCTGATCATAGACAAATCCGGAATCGAGCCGGAAAGAAAGGTACATGATATCACCAGGGAAGAGAGGCTTGCTCTGGGAGAGCTGATCAAGCATCTGCCGATGACGGCAGCAGGGCTTCGGGGCTTTTCCGAAGCGATCATCACCAAGGGTGGTGTCAGGGTAAAGGATATCGATGCCTCTACCATGGAGTCAAAGCTGGTAAAGGGGCTTTACTTTGCCGGAGAGGTTATCGATGTGGATGCGGTAACAGGCGGATATAATCTGCAGATCGCCTGGTCAACAGGTTATTTGGCCGGCAGCAGTATTTAGGGCAGGTGTGACAACAGCAGCGCAGATAAGCGCACCCTTATCACTAGCAGATTCATGACTTATGTAGATGAATTTATGTAAATTAAAAAGAACAAAAAGCAGGGTAAAACAGCCTGATAATACAGGAGGAAAAAATCAATGAATATCGCAATTGACGGACCGGCAGGATCCGGAAAAAGTACCATTGCCAGAATTTTATCCCATAAGCTGGGCTTTATTTATGTAGATACGGGAGCGATGTACAGGGCAATCGCCCTCTATTGCCTTCGTCAGGGACTGAAGCCTGAGGAAGAGGAGAAAATTGAGCACCTTTTGCCTCAGATCGAGGTTTCCATTGCCTATGAAGAGGGCAATCAGGTGGTTTACCTGAATGGGGAGAATGTATCCGATCAGATCCGTACCCCTCAGGTCAGTGCGATGACTAGTCCGGTTGCAGCCTATGGACCGGTAAGGGAAAAGCTTCTGGAGCTGCAGAGAAGACTGGCCAGGGAAAATGATGTTGTGATGGATGGTAGAGATATCGGTACCCATGTTCTGCCGGATGCAGAGTTGAAGATTTATCTGACAGCGAGCGTAGAGACCAGAGCCCTCCGCAGATATAAGGAACTGGAGGAAAAAGGTGACAAGACCCCTCTTTCCGAGATCGAAGAGAGCATCAGACAAAGGGATGAGAGAGACATGAACCGGGAGATCGCTCCCTTGAAGCAGGCAGAGGATGCCTATTTTCTTGACAGCTCGGATCTGACGATCGATGAGGTTGTGGCGAAGATTGAGGCCTTGGTAAAAGAAAGATAGCTTGAAAAAGGGGGCTTTTGTTAAGAATGAAAGCTCTTATAGCAGAAAAAGAGTTTAAGGCAGAGCTGAAGTTAAAAAGTACCTGACGAGAAGAGGAGAGATATATGGAAGTCATTCTGGCAAAAACAGCCGGCTTTTGCTTTGGCGTGGAAAGGGCAGTTGCGATCGCCTATGAGGAGGCGGAAAAGAAGAATTTCCCCCTCTATACCTATGGTCCTCTGATCCATAATGAAGAGGTGATCAGCGATCTCGAAAAAAGAGGCGTTCATGTCATTGAAAATGAGGAAGAGCTGAAGAAGATCCGGGAAGGAACGGTCATCATTCGGACCCATGGGGCGGTTCCGGGAATTTACGAGATCATTCAGGAAAACGGTCTGAAGCTGATCGATGCGACCTGTCCCTTTGTGAAGAAAATTCACAGAATTGTTCAAAAATATTCCGAGGAAGGCTACAGCATCATGATCGCCGGAGACAAGAGTCATCCGGAGGTGATCGGGATCATGGGCTGGTGCAGCAATGACCATATTTATGTCGTAAAAGACAAGGAAGATCTGGCTCATTTTGAAAATAAATGGAAGGAAAAGGTCTGTGTTGTTTCTCAGACGACATTTAATGCAAAAAAATTCCAAGAATTAGTTGCAGTCTGTGAGGAAAATGAGTATACTGATATTGTTGTGAATACTATATGCAATGCAACTGACGAAAGGCAGAAGGAAGCGCGTGAAATAGCCTCCTCCGCCGATGCGATGGTTGTCATTGGAGGGAAGAACAGTTCGAATACCCGAAAACTGTATGAAATTTGTAAAGACGAATGTGACAGGACGTACTTTATTCAGACGTTAGATGATTTCGCTTTCAATAATCCTGAAGAGATTCACACTATCGGGATAACCGCCGGGGCATCGACCCCAAAAAAAATTATTGAGGAGGTTCAAAATTATGTCAGAAATGAATGAATTTGAACAGTTATTCGCAGAAAGCGAAGAAAAAATGCAGAAGATCAGGAACGGGGAGATCGTAGAAGGTGAAGTCATTGATGTGAAGCCAGATGAGATTGTTCTGAACATTGGCTACAAGTCTGATGGAACAATTTCTTTAAAAGAATATACAAATGATCCGACTGTTACGGATCTGACAGAAGTTGTTAAAGTCGGAGATAAGCTGGATGCTAAGATCCTGAAGATCAACGACGGAGAAGGCCAGGTTGTTCTTTCCTACAGAAGAATGCTTCAGGAGAAGAGCAATGAGAAGCTGAAGAAAGCTTTCGAAGATAAGGAAGTTCTTACAGCAACTGTTACTAAGGTACTTAAGGGTGGTCTTACCGTTTCTGTTGACGGCTCCAGAGTATTCATTCCGGCAAGCCTTGTATCCGATACTTACGTAAAGGATCTCAACGAGTACGAAGGCAAGGAAGTTTCCTTCGTTATCACAGAGTACAATCCGCGTGAGAGAAGAATCATTGGTGACAGAAGACAGCTTGTTGCAGCTGAGAAGGCTCAGAAGCTTCAGGAGCTGCTTGATGGACTTAAGGTTGGCGATGTAATCGAAGGAACAGTTAAGAATGTTACAACCTTCGGTGCTTTCATCGATCTTGGCGGAGCAGACGGACTCCTTCACATTTCTGAGATGTCCTGGGGCAGAGTTGATAATCCTAAGAAACTCTTCAAGCCGGGCGACGAAGTTAAGGTATTCGTTAAAGAGATCAAAGAAAACAAGATCGCTCTTTCCATGAAGTTCCCGAACGAGAATCCTTGGAACGATGCTTCTAACAAATATGCGATCGGCAACGTTGTAAGCGGTAAGGTTGCACGTATGACTGACTTTGGTGCTTTCATCGCACTTGCACCGGGCGTAGATGCTCTCCTTCATGTATCTCAGATTTCCAGAGATCATGTTGAGAAACCGAGCGACGTTCTTGAGATCGGCCAGGAAGTAGAAGCTAAGATCGTTGATTTCAATGAAGAGAATCATAAGATCAGCCTGAGCATCAAGGCTCTGCAGGCTCCGAAGAAGAAAAAAGAAGAGCAGACAGATGACGAAGATGTAGCAGATGTTGATGTAGAAGCTTTCATCGCTAATCAGGACGAAGAAACAGAAGAATAAAGAATAATAAGTCCCCCTCGCCGATTTTTCTCGGGGGGGGGGGTACTTTTTATAGGAGATTAGGCGTTTTCTGCCGTACAGGGGGAGTGTTTAATAGGAGTTTTCTTCGAAAATCCTATCGAACACTCTCTTTTTATCATATAGAAGACTTTGTTCCCTATACGATAAAAATACTCCGCGGGGATTGTGCGGGGCAGAGAAGTTACTTTTATCTGGGATAAGAATAATAAAAGGCTAAGTACAAGGTTACGATATGCAGGGTATATATGACATTCATACACATATTCTTCCTATGGTAGACGATGGGGCGGCTTCGATCAGGGAAGCACTGTCGATCATCGAGGATGAAGCGGAACAAGGGGTAGGCTATATTATGCTGACGCCCCACTACAGAGAAAAAATATTCGAAACCGATCCGGAAGTGATCTACAGCCGCTATGAGGAGCTGCTTGAAGCAGCGGGTGAACTCTATCCGGATTTAGATATCAGACTGGGCTGCGAATTGCACGTTACTTCCGATCTGAAAAAAACATTACACTACAGGAACTTCAGCAGCCTGGACGATACCAAAAATGTTCTGCTGGAGTTTTCTTCTTCTGACTCGGCTGCTTTTATTAAGCTAAAAGCCAGAGAAGTTCTTAAACTGGGATTTTCTCCCATTCTGGCTCATGTCGAGCGTTATCCTTCCCTAATGAATAATATGATCATGCTCGAACTCCTGAGGGAATCCGGTGTCAGGGTTCAGATCAATGCAGACGCGGTTCTGGGCGAGAGCGGAAGTCAGGAGAAGAAAAGCTGTCAGAAGCTTCTGAAGAAGGATCTAGTGGATTTTATCGCATCCGATGTCCACAATATGACAACCAGAAAAAGCCATATCGGCAGGGCTGCAGATCAGATCTGTAAGCAGTTCGGCAAGGAATATGCCGAAAAGATCTTTATCAAAAATCCGGAGAAATTGTTTGAAAAATCATAATATAAGAGACAATTCCATAAGGATTCGGAATTGATAAAGGATTTTGTAGGATTTCATATAAAGACTTTACAGAAATAAGAAGAAAAGTTGAAATAACAAGGCTTGTAAGCCTTTGTTAATTTATTAATATAGTGTATGATATATTAGTTAGGCTAAGTAGCCTTTTGCCTAATATAATAAAGTTGAGAGAAAGTATGGCGTGTTTCGCATAGTTGAAAGGTAAGCGATGAATAGTATTGAGATAAGGGAAGAAAGAGAATTATCGGGTGTCATGAGAGATGTCTTCCGAAGAATCAAGGTGAATACAGAATTCTCCGGACAGGGACAGAAAAGTATCTGCATTACATCCTCTATAAACGGAGAAGGCAAGTCGACGGTTTCACTTAACCTGGCCAAAGCCTTTGCGGAAGAGGAAGGAAAAAAGGTTCTTCTGATCGATGCGGATATTCGAAAATCCACTCTGCATCAAAGATTAGGATATGATGAAAATACAAAAGGGCTTACCGAATTTATTACCGGCAGGATTGATTCCAATGAAACAATCTACAAAACAAATATCAAGGGATTATATCTGACTCCGGTTGGAAGAAAGAGCAATAATTCCACCCAGCTTTTTAAGAGAGAAAGTTTTGCAGAATACCTGGAGGCGGTGAGAGAAGCCTTTGATATGGTAATCATCGATACCCCTCCGATCGGATTACTAATCGATGCTGCAATCGTTGCATCGATCGCAGATGCAAGTCTTCTGGTTCTTGCTTCCAATATGGTCAGCCGGAAGGAAGTTAAGAAGAATATTGCAGAGCTGAAAAAGGCCAATGAAAATTTCCTTGGAATTATCCTGAATAAGACCAAAGAAGAGAGAGACGGCTATAACAGAAAATACTATCGCGGATATAAAACATATAATGTTGAGGAAAGCAAGTAAGATGAACGAGAATAAAAAGGAATCTTTTGCTTTGCAGGAGAATGCAAGGCAGATGCAAACAGATGATGTAGTAGAGATTGACCTGATCGATCTTGCCAGACATGTATTGAAGTTCTGGCCTTTGATCATCCTAGGAGCCCTGATCGGTGCACTTTTCATGGGTGGCCGCCGTTATGTGCAGCCCTATACCTATTCCTCCTCCTCTATGCTTTATGTTCTGTCCTCGACTACTTCGATCACCCAGCTGACAGATCTGCAGATGGGCAGCGAGCTGTCAGATGACTTTGTAGTCATGGTCAAGAGTAATCCTGTACTGGATCAGGCTGTCAATGATGTAGAGAAGACAACAGGCAAGGAGATCACAAGGGACGAAGCGTATCAGGCGACTACAGTCAGCCATACAGATGATACCCGAATCCTGACGATCACCTGTAAGACAGAGGATGCAGAACTTTCAAAGGCTCTTTGCGATGCGATCACAGAGGTTGCGGCAGAGAGGGTAAGTGAGATCACCCAGGCGGATTCTCCGACCCTGGTAGAAGGAGCGGAAGTAGCAGAGAAGCCAAATGGCAGAGGCGTTGTCAGCGGTATGGAAAAGGGAGGCCTGCTTGGTGCCTTTGCGATTGTTGCCTTTTTAAGCCTTATCTATCTGCTGAACGATAAGATCCGCAAGTCAGAAGACATTGAAAATTATCTTGGAGAGGCTGTGATCGGTATTATTCCTTATGAGAAATCCCTGATCTTCCGTCCGAGGAGAAGACGATGAAAGACAAACGAAAGATTTTCTTTCTGATTTTCCTTGTCCTCTTTGTCTTAGCCATAGACGGGCTGCTTTTTTATCAGTATCGTCTGCATAAAGCGGATAAGGCAAATGAGAGACTTCAGGATCTGTCTTCGACAGAAGATACCGAGTCTGCTGATGCGCAGGAGGTATCGGAAGAGGAGCCGCTGGAAGCGGAAGAAGAAAAAAGCAACTATGTTAGCCCGATCGATTTTGATTCCCTCAAGGAAGAAAATGCAGATATCTATGCCTGGATCCAGATCGAGGATAGTAAGATCGACTATCCGGTTTTGCAGAGTGCTATGGATGACCCGGACTATTATGTTAACCATACGGTAGAAAATAAAAAAGGCTATCCCGGAGCACTCTTTACAGAATCCGATCTGAACCTGGATCCTTTTGAGGATAAGGTCACCGTGATCTATGGTCACAACATGAAAAGCGGTTCCATGTTCGGCAGTCTGGATAAATGGGCAAAGGAAGAATACCGGCAGAGCCACAGCGAGATCAGGGTCTATACAGAGGAACACAGTTATCTCTATGAGCTGGCTTTTGTACAGGTCTATGATGATCGGAATATCCTGTCCCGGTATAAATGCAATACAGAAGAAGGTTTCCAGGAGTTTTTAACTTCCTTGGAAAGCGTTCATAAGATGCCTTACTGGCATTCAGAGGATGTGACGATCGGTAAGGAGGATAAGGTCCTTGTCCTTTCTACCTGTAGTGGCAATGACCGCCTGCTTCTCGGAGCGGTTCTCAAAGAAAAAGAATAAAAGAAAGCTGTTAGAATAAAAGCTGTTATGGAAAAGAATCTTGTTTTTAAAATATTAATCCTCCTTCTCTGCCTTGGTATCGGAGCCGGGATCGTCCTCTTTCTTCTGAGACTCAGAGAGGAGGACACCGTGGTTGCCGAGGAGGCAAAGGAAAAGGCGGAAGAGCTGAATGATGAAACGGCTGATGCGACGGTATCGATCAGTTATAAGGGAAAAGAATATAAAATGAATAGTGATCTGAAGAATTATCTTTTCCTCGGTGTAGATGAGAGAGATGAAGATTTTGTAGATGAGGATCTGACACCGGGTAATGCCGGCCAGGCCGACTGCATTATCATCCTTTCTCTTGATACCAAGAAAAGGAAGGCAAATATCCTTCAGATCAACCGTAATGCGATGACAGATCTGGATGTTTACAGTGAACTCGGAGAGGTAGCACAGACGATAAACGGCCAGATCTGTCTTCAGTATGCCTACAGCAGGGGTGGTAAAAGAAGCTGCTATGCCATGGAGAGAACGGTAGAAGATCTCCTCTTTGGAACAAAGATGGATGGCTATTTTGCCATGAGTCTGCCTTCTATCGCAGGGATCAATGATTCCCTGGGCGGAGTAGACATCACCATGGATCAGGATTATACCTGGATCGATCCGGCCTTTGAAGAGGGCGAGACCGTTCACCTCAAGGGAAATCTTGCAACAGAATATGTACAGGCGAGAGATACAGAGGAGTTTAATTCAGTCGAAGATCGAATGAACAGACAGACCAACTATATCATCGCCATGATCGATTCCCTCAAGGAAAAAGATGATGATTCTCTTTACAGTATGATCAAATCCTATCTCGGTAAGGGTGTGATCACGAATCTTACCTCCAGAGAACTGGATGATCTGAAGAATTATGACTATAATACAGATGAGATCTACTATCTCCCGGGCGAAATGGTCCAGGGAGAAAAGTACGAGGAGTATGTGGTTGATAATACGGAGCTGGAAGAGATGGTAATCGAACTCTTCTATAAAGAAGTATAAAATTGGGGGGGGAGAGGAAGAAAAATGCAAAATCAAGCGAAAGACAGAAAAAAAAGCTTCCAGCACTGGCACTTTGTGACTCTGGTTCTGGTTTTCTATGATATATTCGCAATTCTCTTGTCTTACGGCTTTGCGCTCTGGATCCGTTTTGACTGCAGCTTTTCCAAGCTGCCGGCAAATTACCTGGGGATCTATGGACGCAGTATCTTTCTCTATATTGTGATCTGCCTGGTGATCTTTACCTTTTTGCATCTTTACAGATCGATCTGGAGATTTGCAAGCTATATAGAGCTCTATCGTCTTATTTTAGCCACAGTGATCACTCTGGTGGCAAATGTTCTGATTACGACGATCTTTTTCGGCAGAATGCCGGTTTCTTATTATGTTTTTGGTATCGTATTGCAGTTTCTTCTTACGGTTGCAATCCGCTTTTCCTATCGTTTTGTTCTCCTTGTCAGAACGCAGAAAAGTACAGAGCAGAAGAGTAACGAACACGTTATGCTGGTTGGCGCAGGCCAGGCAGGCCAGGCAATTCTTCGCGATATCAAAAGATCAAGAGAGATCAATGAAAGAGTCTGCTGCTTTATCGATGATAATCCGAATAAGTGGAACCGTTATATCGACGGAATCCCGGTTGTGGGAGGTAGGGATAAAATCATCGAAAGCTGTGAGACTTATCTGATCGATAAAATCTATTATGCAATCCCAAGTGCGGATTTTAAATCCGAAAAAGAAATTTTGAATATCTGTAACCAGACCCATTGCAAGCTGAAAAAGCTTCCGGGTATGTATCAGCTGATGAACGGAGAGGTCAGCCTGGCAGACATGAAGGAAGTTCAGATCGAGGATCTTCTTGGCAGGGATCCGATCAAGGTGGATATGAATGAGATCTTCCATTCCATTAAGGGAAAGGTGATCCTGGTCACAGGCGGAGGCGGCTCTATCGGTTCCGAGCTTTGCAGACAGATCGCAGCCCATGAGCCAAAGGAACTGATCATCTTTGACATCTATGAGAATAATGCCTATGAGATCCAGCTGGAGTTAAAGAAGAAACACCCGAATCTTCATCTGGAAACCATCATCGGTTCCGTCAGAGACGGAGGCAAGATGCTGAAACTTCTGAAGACTTATCGTCCACAGATCGTTTATCATGCAGCGGCGCATAAGCATGTACCTCTTATGGAAGACAGTCCATGTGAGGCGATTAAGAATAATGCTCTGGGAACCTTTAATACCGCCTTTGCAGCAGCAGCAAACGGCTGTGAGCGTTTCGTCCTGATCTCTACCGATAAGGCGGTAAATCCGACCAATATTATGGGAGCAAGCAAGCGCCTCTGCGAGATGGTCATCCAGACCTGGGATGATGCGGTAAAGAGAGGAAGGGGAGAAAAACTGCTTCCTGCCTTTATCAGGATGAATGCTTCTGTAGAGGAGCAGATGAGAGAGGCTGGTCTGGCAGGAAAAGCGGCTGAAGGCGGCGAGTCGGCAGATGAGAGAGAAAATGTGCTAAAGAACGAGCTGGCGATCGATGTTGAAAGCCTGAAGAAGGGGCTGACTGAGGCCAAAACAGAATTTGTTGCCGTTCGTTTCGGTAATGTTCTGGGTTCTAACGGCTCCGTTATTCCTCTTTTCAAAAAGCAGATCGAGGCAGGAGGACCGGTTACGGTTACCCATCCGGATATTATTCGATATTTCATGACCATTCCGGAGGCAGTCAGCCTGGTTCTTCAGGCGGGTGCCTATGCAGGAGGCGGAGAAATCTTCGTTTTTGATATGGGTGAGCCGGTCAAGATCGATACCCTGGCGAGAAACCTGATCAGACTCTCCGGCCATGAACCGGATGCAGAGATCAAGATCGTATATACCGGACTTCGTCCGGGTGAGAAGCTCTTCGAAGAAAAGCTGATGGCAGAAGAAGGCCTGAAGAGAACAAAGAATGAGTTGATTCATATCGGAAGTCCGATACCCTTTGATAAGGTGGACTTCATTGAAGAGCTGGAAGCCCTTGTCGGAGACGCTTATCTGAATGATGAGGAGATCCGGGAAGTTGTGAAGAGGATTGTTGTGACCTATCGGCCGGAAGAAGAGAAAGTTGGATGAGAGTGAGATTCGCGTTTAGCAATAAGGCATTTTCGTATATGCGTGGAACTTGATTCAGTAAAGATGATACGAATTAACGTGCAATGAATTGGTGAGGAAGAGAGATGTTTAAAAACAAGGATTTTGAAGCATTTGAGTCAAAAATCTGGCTGGCAAGTCCAACCATGCATGGAGAAGAGCTTCGCTATGTTACAGAAGCTTATGATACAAATTGGATGAGTACAGTCGGTGCCAATATCAATGAAGTCGAAAAGCTTGCGGCAGAAAGTGCTGGTGTGAAGTATGCGGTAGGTTTAAGCTCTTGTACGGCAGCTCTTCATTTGTGTGTAAAGCTGGCAGGAGAAAGACTGTATGGAAGACCGGCAATATCACATGGTGCCTTGGAAGGAAGAAGAGTCTTTTGCTCAGATATGACCTTCGATGCTACCTTAAATCCGGTAGTCTATGAAGGTGGAATTCCTGTTTTCATTGATACAGAGAGAGAATCCTGGAATATGGACCCGCTTGCTCTGGAAAAGGCTTTTGAACTCTATCCGGACGTAAAACTGGTTATCTCCGCAGAACTTTATGGCTTTCCGGGAAGAATGGACGAAATTAAGAGAATTTGCGAGGAGCATGGTGCACTCTTAATTGAGGATGCAGCAGAGGCAATGGGCGCAACGATTGATGGAAAACCTTGCGGAAGTTTTGGAGATTACAGCGCAGTAAGTTATAATGGTAATAAGATCATTACCGGAAGCTCCGGTGGCTGTCTTCTTACAAATAATATTGAGGATGCGAATAAAGCCAGAAAATGGTCCACTCAGTCCAGAGAAAATGCTGCCTGGTATCAGCACGAAGAGGTAGGCTATAACTACCGCATGAGTAATGTGATTGCCGGCGTAGTACGTGGACAATATGGTTATCTTGAGGAGCATATTGCAGAAAAGAGAAGAATCTATGAGCAGTATAGAGATGGACTTAAGGATATGCCTCTGACCATGAACCCGATCACAGAGGGAACAGAGCCAAATTACTGGCTTAGTGCTCTTATCATTGATAAAGATGCTATGTGCAGACAGGTAAGAGGAGAAAGAGAGGCTCTTTATCTGGCAGAAGAAGGCAAGTCTTGCCCGACCGAGATTCTGGAAGCTTTATCTTCTTTGAATGCTGAGGGAAGACCCATCTGGAAGCCTATGCATATGCAGCCTATGTACCGGATGCATGATGTGATCGGAAGAGAAGGATCCCTTCGCTGTCGGACAAATGCTTATATCGAAGGTGGTGTGGAGGATATCGGAGCAGATATCTTTGCGAGAGGAATGTGCCTGCCGAGTGATAATAAGATGACGGAAGAGCAGGTGGAGCGGATTATTGAGATAATCAAGAGATGTTTTGAGTAAAGAGAGAAGAAGAATGATAATCCTAAAAATTATTCTTGCTATCATTGCAATAGCTGCATTTGTAGCAATAGTTGCTTTGATAAAGGAACTGTTTACAAAAACTGGCGCCCACAAACCTTATGGTCCATATGAGCGATATATAAAGAGAACAATGGATGCATTTTTATCAACTGGGGCGTTGATTGTTTTCAGTCCAATACTTCTTATAACTGCAATTTTGGTTCGTATAAAGCTGGGAAGTCCGATCTTATTTACACAGGAAAGACCGGGAAGAGATGAAAAGATCTTTAAGCTTTATAAGTTTCGTACTATGACAGATGAAAAAGATGAGAATGGAGAACTTCTTCCGGATGATGTCAGACTGACTAAGTTTGGGCGTGCACTAAGAGCAAGCTCTCTCGATGAGCTTCCTGAACTGTTCAATATGTTAAAAGGAGATATGAGCGTAGTAGGACCCCGTCCTTTGCTTGTACGGTATCTTTCCCGTTATGATGCACATCAGGCACGAAGACATGAGGTGAGGCCGGGGTTCACAGGACTTGCGCAGGTTCATGGAAGAAATGGAATTACTTGGGAAGAAAAATTTGATTGGGATGTGAAGTATGTTGATAATATAACATTTCTGGGTGATTGGAAAATTATATTTCAAACAGTTAGAACAGTTATAAAACATGAAGGTATCAACTCTGATACATCATCCACCATGGAAGAATTTATGGGAAAGGATGCCAGATAATGGATTTATTTCGAATTCGACATACGCTTGCTCTATATTTAATACCTAATTCATATAAGCGAGCACAGTATTGTAAAAAGCATAAGGTATTTCAGCATATGGGCGATAACTGTATGGTGATGTTCCGAAAAATTCCTCTATATCCTAAGCTGATATCTTTTGGAAATAATGTTTGGGTTGCTTCTCAGGTAACTTTTGTGCCTCATGATGTGATTCATTACATGTTGAACGGGCGTAATAAAAGTCATAGGTTTCAGGAATTTCTGGGCTGTATTGATATCAAAGATAACGTCTTTATTGGGGCTAATTCAACGATTCTGCCGAATGTGACCATAGGAAAGGATACCATCATTGCAGCTAGTACTTTAGTAAATAAGAGTATCCCGGGTGGGGGGGTATACGCTGGTGTTCCGGCTAAGTATATTTGTTCATTTGAAGAGTTTATTGAAAAAAGAAAAGGTTATCCAGATATTAAGATTGAAAGAAGCAATAAGGGAGGATTATCAGAGCGCACAGTAGAAGCATGTTGGGAGAGATTTCAAAGCCTGGAAAGTCTCAGTAAGAATACAAAGGAGTAAATGGTGTTAAAGAAAATTGTTCTCATTGGTGCAGGAGGTTTCGGACGTGAGGTAGCAGCATCTCTTATTCGGACAATCAACTGGTATGAGCCAACCTATGAGTTTCTAGGGTTTCTGGATGATGGTGCCCAGTTTCAGACAGGAAGTGAAATAGATGGCTATCCATGGCTTGGAAACAGAAACTGGATTCTGGATCACAAGGATGAAGTAGTTTGCACCTGTACCATAGGAAATGCAACTTTAAAAAGAAAAATTCAAAGTGAGCTGATGCAAAAGGGCGTGCATTTTGAAACAATTATCGAAAAAACTGCTTATATTGCTCCGAATGTGGAGATTGGCTCCGGATGTGTTTTATATGGAGGAGTAAAGATTTCTGTAAATTGTAAAATTGGTGCAGGCGTTCTTTTAAATGATGGTGTAAAGATCGGACATGATGTAACAATTGGCGATTATACGTCGATTATGCCTGATACCGGAATCAGTGGAGGATGTCAAATCGGCGAAGAAGTTGACATTGGAGGACACGCTTTTTTGATTCCCGGTCGAAAGGTTGGAGATCGAGCTCGAATATCTGCTGGTAGCATTGTTTTTTCCAATGTGAAAGCCGGCACAACTGTATTAGGCAATCCGGCCAAGCGAATGAAAGGTTTAGAATAAGGAGAAGAAAGAATGAGTAAAATCGGAATATTGTTTTCGGGACAGGGAGCCCAGTATCCGGGAATGATGAAGGATCTTTATGATGAAGAAGTAGCGGCAAAGGAATTATTTGATAAGGCAGATGTGGTTCTGGGAAGAAAAATTTCTGAGCTATGCTTTGAGGGTACGCAGGAAGAACTGAATCTGACCCACAATACGCAGCCCTGTATGCTTGCAGGCGATCTTGCTGCAGCTATGGTTTTGAATTCATATGGAATCAAAGCAGATGCTGTTGCAGGCTTTTCATTAGGTGAATATGCAGCATTGGCATATGCTAATGCAATTTCAATTGACGAGGTCTTTCCGGTGATTCAGATTCGTGCGGATGCTATGCAGGAGGCGGTTGCACCTGGTGAAGGAGCAATGGCTGCTTTTATTGGAGCGACAGCAGAACAGGTGGAAGAAATTTGTAATAAGGTTACAGGAGGATATGTTGTAGCCGCAAATTATAACAGTCCGGTACAGACGGTTGTATCTGGTTCGGTTGCAGGTGTGGACGAGGCATGTGAGTTTGCAGAGACAGACGGACTTCGTTTTATAAAACTGGCTGTCAGTGCACCTTTCCATTGCGCTTTGATGGAACCGGCCGCAAAGAGACTGGAAATGGAATTTGATAAGGTAAGCTTTCGGAAACCGTCGATTCCCGTTTATATGAATGTGGATGGCAAAGCCGTAGAAAATGAAACACTTCTACCGGAACTTCTTGTCAAACAAGCAATGAGTCCGGTTCGTTGGACTGATACGCTTAAAAATATGCAGGCTGACGGAATCGATACTTTCATTGAATGTGGTGCAGGAAAGACTTTATCCGGCCTGGTAAAAAAGACACTTAAAGGAGTAAAGGTACTTCGTGTAGAAAATTTAAAAACCTTGCAAAAAACATTGGAGGAATTGCAGGCTTAATGGAAATCAGAAGATATGAGTCAGGATTGCTGTCATCTAATATGTATGTGATTGTAGAGGGGAAAAATGCAATAGTAATTGACCCTTTTGATGACATTGAACCATCAAAGGGATTGAAAGTGGATTATATTATCCTCACACATGAACATTATGATCATATATCAGGTGTAAATACTTGGAAAGAAACAACGGGGGCACCGGTACTCTGTAGTGAGATTTGTGCAAAAAACATAGAGAATCCCAAGAAGAATCTGGCAAACCATTTTAAGGAATTCTGTGAGCTTCAGACCTGGATGGAGTTGAATGAGATACCAGTATCAGATCCAGAGTATTCCTGCTCAGCGGATCAAACATTTGGAGATGAATTTGAATTCGAATGGCAGGAACATGATTTTAGATTATTTGGAATTCCGGGACATTCTATGGGTAGTATCGGCATCATGCTGGATGAAAAGGATTTTTTCTCAGGAGACAGTTTAATCGAAAACTGTGAGATTGATCCTCGTATGCCGGGTGGCAGCAGAAAAAAATGGAAAGAGATCGGAAGTAAAAGAATAGACGCTATTCCGGAGGGAACCAGAATTTGGCCGGGACATTTTAAAGAATTTATTCTGAAAAGATAGGCGGAGGAAAGATGGAGGATTAACAGTGAATGGCATTTTATAAGAGTAAAGGAATAAAAATTGCCGGCATGACATGTGTGGTTCCGCAAAATAGAGTTACTGTTGAAAGCTTTTCGCCGGTATTTGGTGAAGAAATACCGGCGAAGTTTACTACAGCTACCGGAATAAAGGCAATGTATAAAGCACTTCCGGAGCAAACAGCCAGTGATCTTGCTACAGCAGCAGCAGAACGTTTATTTGAGAAAATGCAGGTGAATAAAGAAGAAATCGGTATGATGGTACTGGTTACACAGTCACCTGACTATAGAAGACCATCAAGTGCCAGTGTGGTACAGAAGAGATTGGAGCTTCCACTGGAATGTTCTTGTATGGAAATCAATCTTGGTTGTTCCGGATTTATTTATGGTCTGCAGACCGCTATGAGCATGATGATGACATCAGAACAGAAATACGGCCTTCTTCTGATGGGAGAAACAGCATCGAAATTGGTAGACCCACATGACAAGTCTATTGTGATGATGTATGGAGATGCCGGAGCGGCAATTCTATTGGAAAAAACATGCGAAGATATAAAGGCAACTACTTTATTGAGAAGTGATGGCTCCCGTTACAAAGCAATTATTCTTCCGGCTGGTGGATTCAGAGATATGAATCCCAGTCATGAAAAGTTTCTGTGCAGTGATGGAATTGAGCGGTCACTTTACGATATTTATATGGATGGAACCTCAGTTTTTTCATTTTCGATAACAGATGTGCCCAAGGCGCTTAGCGACTATTTGGAATATACAGAAAGCACAGTGGCAGATTATGATGCATTTGTGTTCCATCAGGCGAATGAGTTTATTATTAAGCAATTGATTCGAAAATTGAAGCTGAAAAAGGAGACCGTGCCAATTTCTTTGGATCGTTATGGTAATACAGGCGGAATTTCCATTCCACTGACAATGTGTGATGCTTATGGAAATTGTGATAGTGGAGAAAAGAAGATTTTAATGGCAGGATTTGGAATAGGTCTTTCCTGGGGAGTAAGCAGTATTTCAGTGGATCTTAGTAAGATTTATTCTGTTGCAGAAACAGCTGAATATTATAAAGAGGGGAAAATAACCCCTGAGATGCTTTGAGAAGGAGAAAAAAATGATAAATCCCATGGATCTGACAGGAAAGAGAATTCTTGTCACAGGGGCGACTGGAGGAATGGGAGCGGAAACCTCCATTCAGTTAAGTAAATTGGGGGCAAAGCTGGTTATTTCCGGACGTAATGAAGAGAAACTGGAAAAGGTATTTGAATTACTCGAGGGTGACGGTCATGCCAAATATGTGCTGGACTTAAATGATGTAGACGCGATTGAAGCAAGCATAAAAAAAATGGTAACGGAATGTGGTTCCTTTGACGGTCTTGCTTTTTGTGCAGGAATTGCACCGATGCGTCCACTGAAGATGACAAAACGGCAAAATATGATTGAGGTGATGGATGCGAATCTTTTCTCTTTTGTTGAGATGGTGAGATGTATTACAAAAAAAGGAGCTTTTTCCGACGAAGGTAGTATCGTAGCAATCTCTTCAACCGGCAGTATTCAGGGTAAGCAATCAAAAGTAGCTTATAGTGCGTCAAAGGCAGCACTTGACGGAGCAATCCGATGCTTGGTATGTGACCTGAAGAAGAAAAAAATCCGGATTAATTCTGTCATGCCCTGTTGGGTAAATACCAGAATGTATCAGATTTATCTGGATCGTTATCCGGATACCTTTGAAGTTCAGGAAATCAAGGAAAAGCAGTATATGGGTGTAACAGAACCGATAGAAGTTGCTAATACCATAGCTTTTTTATTGAGTGATGCAGCAAAGACAATAACAGGCACATCAATCCTGATTGATGGCGGTATGGGTCAAGGTTGATATAAGAAATAACAGGAGGATTTGTATTATGTATTCAGAACTGAAAAATTTGCGGATTGCAGGAATGGCAGCCGCTGTTTCCAATACCTGGGACAGCGTTCGAGAGATTTCGAATGAGGATGAAAAGATTATCAATAAGTTTATCAAGACAACCGGTGTGGAGGGACGATATTCTGCTGATCCAAGACAGTGCACATCAGACTTTTGTTATGCAGCTGCAGAAAAAATTCTGGAGGAAAAGAAAATTGATCGGAGTGAAATCGGTGTTCTTGTATTTGTGACACAGACCAGTGATTATAATATTCCCGCAACAGCTTGTGTTCTGCAGAATAGATTGGGATTGGATAAAAGCTGTATTGCATTTGATGTGAATCTTGGTTGTTCCGGTTTCACATACGGAATGACGATTTTAGGAAGTCTCTTGATGAGTACACGCTGCAAGTATGGTCTACTCTTGGCGGGCGATACTTCTGCCAGAGAAAAAAGCCAGAAGGAAAAAAAGAAGGTTGGACATTCAGCAGAACTTCTCTTTGGTGATTCAGGTACAGCAACGCTTGTAGAAAAGACAGAGGCAGCATCCATTCTATCATCTTCCCATACGGATGGATCCGGTTACCAGGCTATTATTGGGCCTTATGGTGGTTTTCGTAATCCGGACAGACCTGAAAACGAGGTGCCTGGAACACGTATGGATGAAATTGCAGTATTCAACTTTGCTACATCGGAAGCAACGGATCAGATCAATACTTTTATGAAAGATACGGAAACAACACCGGAGGATTACGATTGCCTTGTTCTGCATCAGGCAAATTTGATGATTCTGAAAAGAATTGCAAAGAAAACAGGATTCCCGACGGAGAAGCTTCTGCTTTCACTTAACAAGTTTGCAAATACATCCTCTTCATCGATTCCGATTACACTGGTTTACAAATATGGAGAAGAAGAGAAGGACGAGACCATAAATGCACTTTGCTGTGGATTTGGTGTGGGACTCTCTTGGTCAACAATTGCTTTACCGATTAATGTAAATGATATTTATCCTCTTGTCCATACGGATGATTATTTTGTTGATGGCTATCCGCATGATGAGGTGGCTGAATGAAGCAAATGATAGATTTATCCGACAGGCATATTGTTGTTGTTGGGGCATCTTCAGGAATAGGAAAGCAAACTGCAATCTGCCTAAGCAGGCTTGGTGCAAGGCTTTCTTTGATAGCAAGAAATGAAGAAAAACTGAAAGCGGTGCTGGCGGAAATGGAAGGCAAGGAACATATCTATTTTGCTGCGGATGTTAGCGATGTTTCTACCATTGAGTCTTTGTTTAAAGAGATTGTTGCTAAAGGAGGTCCTATGAATGGACTTGTTTACTCCGCTGGCATAACAGGTTCAATGCCTTTGAATATGCTAAAGCCTGCAAAACTGCAGCAGGTCATGAATACAAATTTCTTTGGCTTTGTTGAATGTGTAAGGCAGTTTAGCAGGAAAGGGCGTTATGCAGAAAATTCTTCTGTTGTGGCAATTTCATCTGTAGCAGCAAAATGCGGTGATAAGTCTCATACTGCATATTCCGCATCAAAAGCAGCAATGGAAGGCGCTATTAGATGTATGGCTACCGAATTGGCGGATAAAAAAATTACTATCAACTCTGTAGCTCCGGGTATGACAAAAACAGAAATGTTTAATGCATACATTCAGAAGACAGGAGAAGACAGTATACCGGTCAGAAAAATAAAAGAACGACAGTATGTGGGCTTTGGCGAACCGGAAGAGATTGCAAGCGTAATTTGTTTTTTGCTTAGTTCACAGGCGCGTTTTATTACCGGAGCAACAATCCCGGTTGATGGAGGGTATACAAGCTGCTAATAAATTGTTTTTTGTTGATTATAAAACAGAAAACTAAAAATTGGTTACAGACTGCATGAGCAGATGTAATATAGAACAAAAATAAAAAGGAGGATTTAAAATGACTGATCAGGAAAAGATTGCAATGCTGGAAGAAGCTTGGGAATTAGATGAAGATACTCTGACTCCGGATACTGTTCTGGCTGATGTGGAAGAATATGATTCTATGTCAAAGCTGTCTCTTATTGTTCTGATGGACGATGAGTTTGATGTAAAGCTTACAGGCGATGTTGTTAAGAGTTTTGAGACAGTTTCTGATATTTTGAAACTGATGGAGAAAGCTTGAGAATCCAGAAAATCTTTGCATGGATGCTGCAAAGGGAAGAGCAAAAAATATGCTCTTCCCGATTTCGCAGCAGAATTTTTTCGAAAGGGAAAAAATGACAAATTTAGAGAAATACAATAAAATCTTTGTTGATGTACTCGGTGTTAACGAGAAAGACTTAAATGATAGTTTTACGTTTAAAGGTGTTCCGCAGTGGGATTCCGTTGCACATTTGAGCTTGATTTCTGAGTTGGAAGATAGCTTTGATGTGATGTTTGAATCTGAGGATATTTTGCATTATGGTTCCTATGAGAATGGAAAGAAAATATTGGAAAAGATGGGAATAAATTTTTAGTGAGTTACAATCGGAAAATGAAAATCGTAATCGTGGGAAGAGATTTTCCAACCAAAGAAAATAATATGTGTGGTAGCTTTGAGTTTGAACAGGCGATGATGCTGGCAAAAGCTGGACATGAAGTTTATTACCCATATATAGATCTTCGTTCTATACGACATTGGCGAAGGTTTGGCATTACAAAGGAACTGAAAAACAATGTCACAGTAATTGGAGTAAATATTCCGGTTGGAATACTTCTGCCTGCAAACCTGAGAAATAAGTTATATAGGCAGCTTTGGCGTTGGACGCTAAATAGACTCGAAGAAAAAGCGGAAACACTGGATATTGTACATGTACATTATCCTGCTTTTCAGTATGTATTTTCAAAAAAAATACAGGAGAATGGAACAAAGCTGATTGGAACAGAACACTGGACACAGGTTCAAAATAAGACACTTCCGCCTGAATGCAGGAAGAGGTTGAGAGATTTTACTGAAAATGCAGACTTGATATGTTGCGTTAGTAGCTTGTTGAAGGCATCAATTATTGAATTAACAGATACAAAGAAAGAAATAAGAATTATTCCTAATGTGGTTAATTCCGGTTTTAAATATATTAAGCAAGAACACGATGGTTTTCGTTTTTTTGCTGCTGGACGGCTTGTTCCGGTCAAGCAGTTCGATAAGATGATAGAAGCCTTTCTAAATGTATTTCAAGGACAGAGTGAGGTAACTCTGACATTAGCAGGGGATGGAGAAAAATACAAGGATTTAGCTGAAATTATAAAGCGGAGAAAGGCAGAAGAGCAGGTAAAGTTACTTGGAGTTGTGTCGAGAGAAAAAATGGCAGAATTGATGACCGCAGCAGACGTTCTGGTTGTATATAGCGAATTAGAAACTTTCTGCGTCCCTGTGATTGAGGCATGGACCTGCGGAAAGCCTGTTATTGCAACAACAACAACGGTACTTATTGATAATTCCGATCCTCGTTTAGGAATTATGGTTGATCATCAAGATCTCAGATCACTAGAAGATGCACTCCTGTACATACATAAACATTATATGGAATATGATAGTGTTTGGATCTCGGAATATGCAAAAGAACATTTTAGTGAAGAAGCTGTCTGCAAGAAACTGGTAAGTATGTATAGAGAAGTAATGGAAGATGTGGAAGATGGATGCATCGATTAGGTGAGATGCAAAATAATACAATAAGAGTTAATTATCAAAGAGAGTATTATATGCAAGCCAGAAATATAAATGGTAATGGTATTAATTTATATAATTTATTAACATGTTTCTTTGTGATTTGGCCCTTCTTTTGGAATATCTGGGGAGTATGCAGATTCACAGCTGCCATAGGGACATCAATTCCAATATATGTATTGTGGATTTCTACGTTTGGAATGCTTTTGATGATTAGAAAGATAAAAATCAGTTTTCTTTTTATCTGGTTTATGTTTCTTGGTGTTATCATTGCAGAATCTTTATTCAGACCGGGAACCGGCAGTGTTGATTTATCTGTCATATTTTGTGGTGCCTTGGTTTGTGTTCTGATGTTGAATAGAAAAGTAAATTATCGTTTGCTCTTAAAATGCTTATATATATTAGGATTTATAGTTGCTTTATCAGTCATTTTTGATAATATGTTTGGCTTGTTTAACGAATGGTTAATTAGCTTTTATACGGCTCAGTATCAGGCAGTAAAACTGAGATTAACGGCGACGGGTGGTTTATTACCACATACTGCATCAGCAGGCTGTTATATATATTCTGGATTGGCAGCTTATATTACAAAGCAGAAAATAGAAAATAGAAAATGGAATCATGCAGGTCAGTGGCTTGTTATACTTATTTTTTCTATGGCTGTACTCTTGATTCAAAAGAGAGGCTTTATTATTGATATGGTGATTGTCATTGCGGTGATTACATTTTTGAAGCAAAAAAAAGAAAAAATAGGAAAACTTGATCTGCATATATTGGAAAAGGGAATACTTGCAGTAGGATTTCTCATGATAATACTACTGATATTATATAGCAGAATTCCTATGATTCGAGATGCTTTTGATGCCCTGATACAGAAATTTACAGAAGAGGATAGTACGCTCTCTGGAAGAACAGATTTGTATCAACTTGCTTTTTCTTTATTCCAAGGACATGCTTTGATGGGAATTGGATGGGGAAAGTTTCGGCTTAGTACAGAAGGTTTTTTTGGCTTGGCTAATGTAAATTATGCTGTACATAATGTTTACATCCAATTGCTTTGTGAAACGGGAATTATTGGCTTCGGAGCCTTCCTTTTGGCGGTAGGATCCTCGTTTGGATATGGCATGAAAAAATATAGGAAAATCATTAAAGAGAATGTGTGTATTCCTGAGAAGAGTATTATTGAGTTGGGGATCGCCATACAGATTTTTTTTCTAGGTTACTGTGCAAGTGGAAATCCGCTTTACGATTATAATTTTTGCATTACTTATTTTATAGGAATTATGCTAACCCTGATTCCAATAGGGAAAGGAGTTAAGAATTTATGCATATAGGCATTTTGACTTTTTCAAATGCATTCAATTTGGGTGCTGCATTGCAGGCTTTCTCTCTTCAAAAAAAATTGGAAGAAATGGGAAATAGTGCGGAATTAATAGATTACCGCTGTCCGGCAATTGAGGAAATGCATAAAATGCGCCCGATTTTTCGAGCTGAAGTCGGGACGAAAGCAAGAATTTATAATTTAATTCATAACATAGTATTTTTCC
>CAVHNP010000019.1:0-33655 GCA_963637505.1 Prevotella sp. CAG:279 | reverse complement strand
CACTCGCATATCGCAAGCGAAACGCTTTGTTCTCGCAGCTCGCGGCAAGGAGAAAACGAAAAAAATAAAATAAAACATTCGAAAAATACAAAATAAAATATTCGAAAAAATACAAATAAAATATTCGAAAAACACAAAATGATTATTGAAAAATATTATATTTAAGCGCTATAATCAAATAATATAGAAGGAGTGCAAGATGATGGAGTATATTAGACGAATTGTAGATGATGAAATAAGCAAAAGAATGGAGGCATTTAATGCCATTAATATTATTGGGCCTAAAGGGTGCGGAAAACGCGAACGGCAAAAGAACGCTGTAAGACAGTCATCGAATTTCAGGATGAAGATAAGCGGGAAGGCTATTTGGCGGTTGCTGAAACATCCCCGAAATTGTTTTTGAAAAATCAAAAGCCGATATTATTTGATGAATGGCAGGATGCAGAGAAAATTTGGGGGACCATAAGGAAAGATTGTGATGATCATCCGGAAAATACAGGCGAATATTATTTGACAGGATCATCAAGCAAAAAAGTATCCACACCACATACTGGCACAGGAAGAATTACAGAACTTTCAATGTATCCGATGACATTGTGGGAAACCGGAGAATCAAACGGAGTGATTTCATTATCTGAGATTGTAGAAAATGAAGGATATCAATTTGATGGTGCCATGTCTTCATTGAAACTGGAAGATTTATTTTTCGCAGTTTGCCGCGGTGGGTGGCCAAGATGCATGGCGTTAAAAAGTCAAAATGCCAAACTTGAAATAGCAAAGGATTATTACAGACAGATTTACCAGACAGACATCAGTGCGATTGATGGAGTGAAAAGAAATCCGGAGTTTGCAAGAACATTAATGTGGTCCTATGCGCGAAATATGGCAACTAAAGCTAAGAAAAAGAATATTTATGCTGATGTTCAGGCAACGCAAAATGTTACCAATGTAACACTGGATACTTATGTTGAAAAACTGGAACAACTTTTTGTTATCAAAGATATTGATGCATGGACACCGCAAATTCGTTCAAAGACAGCAATAAGAAGTGGGAAGAAACATATATTTGTGGATCCGTCAATAGGAGTTGCAGCATTGGGCATAAATTCAGACTATTTTAATAATGATTTAGATCTTTTCGGCCATGTATTTGAAAATTTGGTTTTAAGAGATTTGATTGTGTATGCGGAAGCGCACAATGCGCGAATACTTCATTATGCTGATGATATGGGACTTGAGGCTGATGCGGTATATCAAATGGCAGATGGTAGGTATGCTTTAATTGAGATAAAAACGGGTTCCAATAAAATTCCGGAGGCAGAAAAATCTTTATTGAAATTTCGAGAGGTAATTAAAAAGCATAATGAGAATGCATTGAAGAATCCCGAGCATCCCAAAGCAAGGTACCGGGAGCCATCAGCGCTTATTGTGATTTGCGCAAATGCTGTGATGGGCTATACGACAGAAAATGGAGTGAAAATTGTGCCGGTAGGATGTCTGAAGGATTGATCATCTTCAGCGAGAGGGAGAGCTGAAAGGCTGTCGGATCATCCGAAAGATTCAGCTGTAAAATATCCTGAATCTGGGCAATCCGGTATTTCACGGTGTTCACATGGACGAAAAGCTTCTTTGCCGTTTCTGTCTTGTTTCTGCTGCAGTCGGCGGTTATTTCTGCAGTATCAGAGATACCACTGCTGCATTTTGCTACCCTTCGTAAGGTGTGGGAATAGAGGTGTTTTTATTTGTTGATGCAGAGTTTAGGGGGAGTACATCAACACAACCTATTAGATCCGGCGCGCAAGGCTCGCGTACAAGTCTTGAATCTTAATTTCTTAATTCAAATGAGAGCAAAGAGAGAGAAAGTCCCTGACAGGCCCTTCCTTCGGATCCTTTCCGGAAAAGATGCCATAGGAGAGAAGGGGGCTGTCCTTTAAGGGAATCTGTATAATTTCGGCATTTGCATAATTGGTATTTTGAGGCAGGACGGAGCATCCGTATCCTGCCTTTATTAATGTCAAAAGAACCTGCAGGTTTTCACAAAAATAACAGGAGTCAGGCGGCAGTTGTCTGGCCAGTTTGTCCTGGATTTCTGCGGCACCGGAAGGAATGGCATAAGAATTGCAGACAATGACCTTTTCGGAAAGAAGGTCATCTAGGGATAGCTCTTCTCTATCGGCCAGGGGATGGTCAGAGGCAAGAAGGCAGCAGAGAGGAAGGCGGAATAATTCCCGGTATACCATGTCTCCCTTCTGGGGAATGTCGTCCTGAAAACCAAAGAGGAGATCCAGATCGCCCCGGTAAAAAAGAGTCAGAAGAGAGCGGTGGGGAATGATCTTCAAAAAGGGATAAAGCTGAGGCAGCTCTTTTCTGCAGCGTTTCAGAATCTGCTCCAAGAGGGGCAGATTTTCCTCGCTGGGGCAGCCGATAGTCAGAAGCTGCATGGGGGAGGAATCCTGGCGATGCAGCTTTTGCTTTGCGGAAGAAAGCCGGCCGACGACCTGTTTTGCATCCTCCAGAAAACTGACGCCTGCCGGTGTCAGGGTGACAGAACGGGTGGTGCGGTGAAGAAGCTTGACACCAAGCTCGTCCTCTAAGGCATGAATCTGCCGCGAGACCGCGGACTGCGTGATCTGCAGGCTTTCGGCGGCACGGGCGAAATTCAGATTTTCTGCTACTTTAATAAAGCTTTCCAGCTGGTCGGTTGTCATATTTTTCTCCTTTTTCCTCGATGGCATGGATTTGCAGAGGAATAGAAATCCGGTGGGGAAAGGGCAGGCATAGGCTCTTCCGTCACCTTGATTAATGCGTTTTCGTCATTGATAATAACTTATTTTCGTTTCACATTCAAGAAAGTGTGTGCTTTAATACCTTTGTATGAAGTTGGCAGTCTAAATTATAGAGTGCTAAGAAAATGAAAAATGTACACAAATGATGAAGTGAACAGCAAGAGAAAGAGAGGAGAAAAACAATGACAATACAGGAAAATATTGCTTTACAGAAAATTCGCTTAAACAATCTGGAAAGAAGAGACAAGGATAATTTCGGTGTCTGCAGAAAGATCCGCCGCAACATCAGAAACCTGCAGAAGAGGGAAGCATAAAATGGCTGAGAAGAAGGAGAATCTGGCAGCAGATCCGATCGGAAAGCTGATGCTGAAATATGCCATTCCCAGTGTAGTCGCTCTGGTAGTCAACGCCCTTTACAATATCGTCGATCAGATCTTTATCGGCTGGGGTGTAGGAACCCTGGGAAACAGTGCGACGAATGTTATTTTCCCCCTGAATATGGTGGTAACAGCCTTGTCCCTTCTCCTTGGTGATGGCGGTGCGGCCTTTTTGAGCCTGTCCCTGGGAGAGGGGAATAAGAAAAAGGGAGAAAAGGGAGCCAATAATACCGTAAGCTGGCTGATCATCGTTGGCATTCTGGTCTTTATTGTCTGTGCACTTGGACTGAGGTCTATGGTCTCTGTTTTGGGTGCAACACCGGATAATCTGAGCTATGCTCTGGCTTACGGAAGGATTGTCATCATCGGCTTTCCCTTTGTAGTCATCGGAAGCGGCCTTTGCTCCCTGATCCGAGCAGACGGAACGCCTCAACTGACCATGATCGGTATGATCGCCGGCTGTCTGGCAAATGTGGTATTGGATGCCCTCTTTGTTCTTGGCTTTGGCTGGGGCATGGAAGGTGCAGCGATCGCAACCGTTCTGGGACAGCTTTTGAATTTTGCAATCTCCGTCTGGTATATTCCGAGATTTAAGACGGTAAAAATTTCCCTCAAGGAAATGAAGCCGGAATTCGCTATGCTGAAAAAGATCGCGGCGCTTGGTATTTCCAGCTTTATCGCCCAGTTTGCGATCGCTGTGATCATGGCTGTGATCAACTATTATCTGGTTTATTACGGAACAAGATCGGAATACGGAGCAGATATCCCACTGGCTGCCTTCGGAATTGTTATGAAATTCAATACCATTCTGGTAGCTGTTGTAACGGGAATCGGAACCGGAGCCCAGCCGATCGTAGGCTATAATTACGGACAGGGTAACTTCAAAAGGGTAAAGGAAAGCTTTTATCTGGCGATCAAGGCAGCAAGCCTGGTGGCAGTGATCTGCTTCCTGATCTTCCAGATCTTCCCGAATCAGCTAACGGCTATGTTCGGAAATCAGGGAGAGCTTTACCGGGAATTTTCAATCATGTCCTTCCGGATATTTACCCTTCTCTGCTTCTTTAACGGTTTTCAGATTGTATCGGCGATTTTCTTCCAGTCGATCGGAAAGCCGCTGCGTTCCGGTATCATTTCTTTCAGCCGACAGATCATCATCCTGATCCCGGCAGTAATTATTCTTTGCAGAATCATGGGACTCAAGGGAGTCTTGTGGGCAGGACCGACAGCAGACGGACTGGCATTTTTACTGGCGCTGGCCTTTGTCATTGCAGAGATGAAGAAAATTAATGCGGCAGTTGCTAAAATCATTTATTGAAACGCAATCTCCAGATCATAACTGCTGTCCACCGCATGAATCACCGGTTCATAGATCTCTTTTACCATCTTTAGAGCATTATCATCGGCTTCCTGCAGATTTTCGCCGGTATCGAAGGCTGCTTCTAAGCGGTCCTTGAGCTCCTGTTCGATCTCATTGTAGTCCTTCACGGTGATTTCTAACTTTCCGAGAGCAAGCAGACCTTTTTTCACAGATCCGATCTCAACCTTGTCAGGATCAATGACGATGTCCTTTAGCTTGGCATGTTCGATCTGGATGGTTACTGTCTTGTTTTCATCGTCGACCACAATGTCCTTTTCTGTCAGGGTATTTAAATTTACAATAAAATATCCGGTGCCGGTATAGGTGACAGACTGGGATCTTTTCAGGGCAGCGATATCCAATTGCTGGATCACCCGATCCTCCAGATCAGCGGATACAGTAGCCTCCTGGGTACTGACGATCAGTTCCCGGGTTTCATACTGAGGGGAAAGGACAACTTCGGAAAAGCTGACCCGAACCTTACTGTCATCTAACTGCAGAACATCGGAATCGGACAGCTCCAGATGATCCTCAATCGTATTTGTCGCAGACTCCTTTTTTGTGAAGTGGCCATAGGCGAAGGCGGCTACGATGCCGATCAAAAGAAGAAGGATCAGCAGATTATAAATGGATTTTTTATGAATGCCTTTCATCTTTGCCTCCTTTGTGTAACTGATCGACAAGTTCCTGAAGATTTTCTTTGTCTTCTTTGGATAGCTGCAGTCTGGAAACCTTCGAAAAGTCGATCGAGGTAATCTGCTGCAGGATCCATAGGAAGAAAATAAACATCAAGGCAGGAACGATGCAGTTGGTAATGATAAGAATGGCAATGCTGATCATGAATTTTGAAATGATATTCTTGATGTTGCCGGCAATATCCTTAATGCTGCTGATGGCAGAGGAAATGACAGTCGAGAATTTCTCGATCAGGGTCTGGGAATCATCACTCTGGGTTAAAGTATCACTTAGCTTTGAGGTATTGTCCTGCGTTTCCTCAATGGTAGTATCGACATAATCCAGGTAGTCACCGGCGACCGTGTTTGCAAAGTGTGTACCGCAGGGAATCACCAGTATGAGAGCCAGAGCCAGGATCGCGATTTTCTTTACAAGACGCAGAAAGGCTTCCTGTTTAAAGAAATAGGAAAACAGATATAGGGCGCAGGCGGCCGGAATCAGATAGGTGAAGGCAATGGTAGATCCTTCCACGGCGATAAGCTTTTCTAAGAAAATGGCAACCAGCAGCAAAACAAAATATTTGTTCAGCTCTGTCAGGGAATCTGCCAGAGAACTGCCGTAATCATCGGGAAGAAAATTAATTATGAGAGAAAGCCCCAGGGTTCCGGCGGTGAGCTTTGTGACCGTTTCCTGACTTTCTTCCAGACTTTCGATCGATTCGGTATAAAATTGGGTTTCCGGGAATTTTTTGCTGCAAACACAAATAGAAAATACTGCAATAAAGAGTGGCAGTAAAAAATGCAGCAGCCATTTGGCCTGCTTAACAGATAACATAGGTCTCATCCTCCTGTATAAAAGTGATAGCTAGAGTATACCATAGGAGGGTGGGGGGGTAGAGAAAGCAGAGGAAAATATCTGGCTTTTTTAGATAGTTCCCTTTCTTTGGACGAACTCAAACACTATCTTAAGGAAAAGAGAAAAACTGAATAAAAATTACCATTAGAAGGTCTTAGCATCTTCAGGTGTAAAAAAATAAGCTCTTGCAGCTTATTTTTTTATGTTTGAAAGGCAGGAAAGGAAAAAGAAAGGGAAAAAAGGGAGAAATCTGTGAAGTCTTTATTTCAGGGTGAAAAGAAGGAATTGTTCTCGTCTGAAAATAAGTTTATACTGGGGGCTAATCAAATACAGGGAAAGGAGTCCGGAGAGATGAGAATGAATGCGGAAAAGAAACAAATGGACATGCAAAACGGACCGATCTGGAACAAGCTGCCGGTATTTGCCCTGCCGATTGCGGCAACCGCGATCCTGGAGCAGCTCTTTAATGCTTCTGATGTCATTATCGTCGGAAATTTTACCGGAGCGGGGAAAACCATAGCAGTTGCTGCAGTCGGCGCAAACAGTGCGATCATTTCCCTGATCGTTACCCTCTTTGTGGGAATCGCCTTGGGATCGAATGTGGTGATCGCAACTGCCATCGGAAGAAATGATCAGAAAACGATCAAAAATGCGGTACATACCTCTATCGTGATATCGATTCTCGCAGGCTTTCTGGTCTTACTGGCCGGAGAGCTGATCGCCGGACCCCTGCTTTCTTCCCAGCAGATACCGGAGGAGGTATTTCCCCAGGCTCTGCTTTATCTGCGAATTTATCTGCTCGGTATGCCGGTGATCCTCCTCTATAACTTCGAGGCGGCGATCTTTCGAAGTATCGGAGATACCAAAACCCCTCTTTTTATTCTGACCCTATCCGGTATCATCAATGTCCTGCTGAATCTTTTTTTCGTTGCTGTCTTGCATATGACGGTAAACGGCGTGGCCATCGCAACCGTGATTTCAAATGTGGTAAGCTCGGTCGTACTTTTTTATGATCTGCGCAAAAGAAAGGATCTGCTCCATGTGGATTGGAAGGAGCTTCGGATTGACGGCAGGATTCTGAAAAAGATCATGAAGATCGGTCTGCCGGCAGGGATTCAGGCAGCGGTTTTCTCCATTGCCAATATCGTGATCCAGTCGGCAATCAACAGCCTGGGAACCGTTATCATGGCAGCTTCTTCTGCCGCCTATAATGTGGAAATGATTGCCTTTGATGTGCTCAGCTCCTATGGTCAGGCCTGCACGACCTTTGTCGGACAGAATTACGGTTCCGGAAAGATCAAACGCTGTAAAAAGGTCCTGTATCTGTGCATGGCAGAGGATACCCTGGCAACAGCTTTTACCATCCTCTTGATTCTGCTCTTCGGTAAGGCAATCCTTTCGATCTTTACGAATGAGCCTCAGGTTATTGCAGCCGGCTATACCAGGCTGGTCATCATTTTTTCTTCTTATTTTTTCTGTATGCTTTACGAGACCATGTCCGGTTATCTGAGAGGCTTCGGCATTTCCCTTCTGCCGGCCGTGCTGACAACAGCGGGAATTTGCGGGGTAAGACTTCTCTGGATTGCCTTTGTATTTCCCCATCACAGGTCCTTTGAAGGGATCCTGGCAGCCTATCCGGCCAGTCTTTCCCTGACTGCCCTCTTGATTTTTATCGCTCTGCTCTGTTACCGGCCATCCAAGAAGTTTCAGCCGCAGGGGAGGAAAGAAGAAAACAGAAAGTAAAGTGATGTGCTATAATGCAACTGTCTTATAGAAAGGAAGGAAAGGCATGAAGATTACAATTGCAAGAGAATGTGGAAGTGGCGGACACAGAGTTGCTGAGATTTTATCGGAGAAGCTTGGCCTGGAAATCTATGATAAGAAGCGATTTATAGAAGTGGCAAAGGAGAAAAATGTTTATGAGGAGAATATGAATTTCCTCAGCGAAAAGCCCATAGACAGTTTTCTCTACAGCATTGCCATGAGCTATGGAGTGAAGAATCCCAGAAGCAGATATGTCGATTTTATCAAAGAGCTGACAGATGAAAAGGACTGCATCATCATCGGAAGATGCGCCAATGATATCTACAAAGAGGAGAAGGATTGCGTTTCCCTTTATCTGCATGCGGATAAGGAGATCAGAAGCAGGCATCTGCAGGAGAGGGATCAGATCTCTGAGAAGGAAGCCCTGAAGCATTTGCAGATGGTGGACGATAAGAGAGCCGCCTTCCATGAGCAGTGTACCGGTATGAAATGGGGGCATGGGGATGAATATGACCTCTGTATTGATACCGGTAAGGTTGGCGTGGAGAAGACGGTGGAGATCATCCTGCATTATCTGGAGATAAGAGGGCTGATGGCATAAGGAGAGAACGAGCCTACGGGAGGTGCATGTTGAAAAAAAGAAAGCTGCTTTTTATCTTTACCGGCGGAACCATCGGAAGCACCGTCTCAGAAGAATATATTTGCCTGGATGAAAAGAAGGGCTATCAGCTGCTTGAAAAATACAGGGAAAGCTATGGGATCGATTTTGACTATGATACCATCAGTCCCTATACCGCCTTAAGCGAGAATAACGATGGCAGGATGCTGAGCAACCTGGCCAACTGTCTGCTGGCCAATTTGGACAAGGGCTATGACGGCATCGTTGTGACCCACGGAACGGATACCCTCCAGTATTCGGCAGCTCTTTGCAGCTATCTTTTGGGAGATCAGATTCCTCTCTGCCTCGTTTCCAGTGCCTATCCCCTTGAGGATGAAAGGCAAAATGGCATCGAGAATCTGCATGCAGCGATAAAGCTGATCGAGGAGGGCTGCAAGGGAGTCTATGTTCCCTATCGCAATAGCGATGGTGTGCTCTATATCCATGAGGGGGATAAGCTCCTGGCATCGGAAGCCTTTTCGGCTGATTTTAAGAGTATAGAGAATCGGTATTTTGCCCGGCTGGAAAAAGACGAGCTTATCCTCCATCCGGAGGCAGGGAAAAAGGAAAACGGGCAGGTCGGCCTGGGAATTTTTGACTCTGCGCGGGAAGAAAAAAAGGAGCTCTTCTCCTTTGACCTGAAGGTCGGAAAAGAAATCCATCTGGATCCCATCTGCAGGAGCGTCCTCCGGATCAGACCTTATCCCGGAATGCCTTATCCGAAGATCCCCGCAGAAACAAAATATATCCTGCATGAGACCTATCATTCCGGCACCTTTTACGCAGAGTCGGAGGAGGCGAAAGCCTTTTTTGCCGAGGCAAAGAGGCGAAAGATTCCGGTCTATCTGACCGGAGTAGCAGAAGGCATTAGCTATGAGAGTACGAGGCTCTATGAGGAGTATCAGCTGATCCCTCTTTATCACAGGGCACCGATTGCAGCTTATGTAGGGCTGTGGTTCCTGGCGGAAGCATAAACTGAAGAGAGCCTTTTATATTGACAATAACTCTGTTTATCATATTTTCTGCTTATCATGCTCTGCCATCTTTTCTGCATACTCGATCATCTTCAGTGAGAGGGAAAGCTGAAAGGCCGTCGGATCATCCGAAAGATTCAGCTGTAAAATATCCTGAATCTGGGAGATCCGGTATTTGACGGTATTCACATGGACAAAAAGCTTCTTTGCCGTTTCTGTCTTGCTCCTGCTGCAGTCCAGATAGACCTTCAGAGTTTCGAGCAGGGTCGAATCCTCCTTCTTACAGTGTTTGAAAAGCCGGAGCAATTCCGGGGAACAAAGAGTGGAAAGCTCATCATTTTTCAGGCAAAGTTCCATCATATAGTAAATTGCATAATCCTTATAGAGATGAATATGATTTTCCGGATGCATGCCTTCTCCTAGCTGGAGGGCCTGCAGACATTGGAAGCCCAGCGAACGGAGCTGCAGGATGCTTTCCGCAGCATTGCTGATGCCTAGGATCAGGTCATATTCTGTCAGAGATCCGGTCAGGGGACTTAGAAAAGCCTCCCAGTCCGTGATCTCTTTTTCTGTTTCTAAAACAGTAAAGACGCTGTTCTTATAGAGAAAGCTGTGACTGCCCGGCAGGCTGTTTCGGATCCTGATACAAAGATCGGAAAAAAGGATCCGGTGACTGAAAGGATTCTCCCGCAGATTGATAACAAGGGCATAAACATAGTTTTTAAAGTGAATGCCCAGGGAACGCATCCTGGCAAGAGCCGCTTCATCATCCCCCAAAAGATTATCCAAAATATCCCGTAAAAATCGTTCCGTGATCTGTTCATTGGACTTTGGACGCAACTTGTCCTTATCCCAGATGGCGGGTGTGATCAGGTTACCCAAAAGCTCACAAATATTGTAATCATTTTCGGAAAAGTCATGATTGATCTGGAGGAGATGAAAATAACCGACCGTGGTTCGCCCCAGGATCAGGGGCTTGCAGATAATGGGAAAAAGATCAATCTTTCCTTTTGTTAAAAAGGGCAGATCGATGGCATTCCAGGAGGGCGTCATCGACTCCATGATGGGGTGGCCGACCGGCACATATTCTGTTTTGATGATATCCCGGTAGATCGGGCTGGAGACCAGATCGGGATTGGTGTAATAGATGATCCTCTGATCCCGGTTGGTGATGATCAAGGGATTTTTCAGAGCACGGTAGCCTTCTTCGATCAGCTCCTCGATGGAAGAACAGAGGAGAAAGCTGCGGGAAATCTCGGTGATCAGAGAAGACTTGCAGCCAAAATCATAGACCGAGTTAACCAGGGCCAGCAGGATATCCAAAAGCCTGCTGCCGTATACCACAATACAGGTACGGTTAGAAAAGAAAAGGCTGCTGGGACTGACATTATTTTCTACGACACAGATAAAGGGCGGCATATCAGCATGAGGGCTGAACTGCTTTAGCTGCCAGTATTCGCAGAGATAGATGGTCTCCTTGTCTATAACGGACAGATTCGGGTCATAGTCAACAGGCAGCATTTGAATCTGTGTGATGATCTTCTGTGCATTTTCGATATGGTAAGTCTGAATATTTGCATTTCTGGCCAGTTCTGCGGCCAAAGCTTCGATTGGTATGTACATAAAAACCCTCCCTATTTGCCAGTATTATATGAAATACCGCTTTCACATGCAAGGAAGCTTTATCTGCGAAGGACAAAAGAGGAGAGGATTTTTGATAGTGGAGGATAAAGTAAAGGAAAGGGGCAAAATTTAGAATAGAAGCAGGAAAGAGATGGTGCATGCATTGAAAGTACTAGAAAGAAAGAGTGAGTAGTGAAATGAGCAGATCTAAATTTACAACAGAAGAGCTGGTGGACCGTTGGGAAGATCAGCGTGATATCAAGAATCTCATGGGTATCTATTCAAACTACATCATCCTCAATGAGGATGCCAAGGTAGTAGGAGATCTTTGGGCAGAGCGGGAAGACATCTGTCTTGGCTTCAATGATGGATGGTATATCGGCAAAGAAGCGGTGGCAGCCTATTATGATGCCGTAAAAGAAAGAAACAAACTGATCGCGGCCCTGGTGAAAAAACGTCTGCCGGAGAAGACAGAAGGAGAGTCCGAAGAGGACCTTTTCGGAATCGGAACCTTCCGGGTTCTGCCGGTTTCCTGTCCGGTCATCGAAGTGGCAGGAGACGGGAAGAGTGCAAAGGGCCTTTTTTATTGCATGGGAGCCCATGCGGAGGTCGAGGAGATCGGACCAAATTCAAAATGGGCCTGGGGATATTATGCAGTGGATTTCCTTCGGGATGGCCCGGAAGAAGGAAACAATTGGAAAATCTGGCATATGAGTTACACAAATGATGTCGACAGCCGCTGCGGCGAGAGCTGGGGCAAGGAGCTGAGCAAGCGTCCGAAACTTCCGGAGTTCAAAGCACTTGGAGAATTTCAGATGCCGGCCTATACAAAGGCAGAGACGGTAAGAGCCACCTGGTCTGCAAAGAGACCTTTGACCGGTGCGCCGCGTCTGCCGGAGCCATATGACACATTTGCAGAGACCTTTTCATACGGTGCCTAAGGCAGAAGGAGGAAAAACGTGATCGATGAGAGCATTTATAGCCCGGAAGAAGAAATGAATCATATCTGGGATATAGAAGATATCAAGACCCTGATGCATAAGAGAGTTTACATGCAGACCTGGGATCAGAGAGAAGAAGAAATCGAAACCTTATGGGTAAGCGAGCCGGAACACCGGAAAACAGCCTCTTATGGAAGTAACTGGGGTTACTATACGGGAATGGATTCCGTCCGCAACTACTATGTAACAAAGCATAACGAATGGCTGGAAGAGCAGAAGAAGGAAAACGGTGCAGCAGAGAGGAATCTTGGAAATATGTACGCACATCCCCTTTCCACGGGCCTGGTAGAGGTTGCCATTGACGGCAAAACAGCAAAGGGCCTCTGGTACTGCATCGGACAGGAGACAACCGCAGAGGCAGACGGAAGCGGCAAAGCCTGGTGGATGCTGGGCAAGGTTGCTGTTGATTTCGTAAAAGAGGGCGATGGCTGGAAGATCTGGCATATCGTGATCTCTACGGATGTAGATGCAGAGGCAGGCCATGATTATGGCGAATATCCGGTCTATGTAAACTGGGGTAATGATTCCGATAATCCGGTAAGAAAAGAATTTGGCAAGCCGGATATTGAAGTTTTGACACATGACGTAACCTTCAACTGGTGGGACAACTATCCGCCGATGCCGCCGAAGGATTATCAGACCTGGAGCGATGACATCAGCTATGGTCCGGAAGGCTATAAGCCACCTGCAGTACAGGGCTTCCATGCAGGAGAGGGGAGGAACTTCAAATGAAAAAGCATCTGACACTAGAAGAGAGAATTCATAATGCAAACATCAGCCAGGAAACAGAAAATATCAAGGCAAGACATGCTTATCTTCATGCAAGAGCAGACGGCATTACAGAGCAGGATCTTCTCTGGGTACATTCCGATGAGATTGGCTGGGGCCATTTCTTCGGCTGCATGAAAGGCGTGGATCAGGTATGGCACGGCAACGTAACAGACTATGAGATCATGGGCTACAAGGCTTTTATCGAGGAGGTACAGCATTATCCGGAGATCGCAGGAAAGGATCCGCGTCCTCTGATGGAATGCTCCGTTCATACCCTGGTATGTGATGTTATCGAAGTTGCGGATGATGGAAAGAGCTCCAGAGCCTCCTTTGTGACACCGGGTGCGATCAACTCTACCCTGGATCCGGATGAAGAAAAATGGTGCCACATTATGTGGGAGCGTTATGGTTCTGACTTTGTGATCGATGAAGCAGACGGAAGACTGAAATATTTAAATGAGCAGGTTTGCCCGGATATCATGTCTGATCTGGATTTCCGTGACTGGGCGTATGAGGACTGGCTGAGACTGATCGATCCGGAACCCAAGGAGGCACCGCCTGTTACCCTTGGCATGCCGGCTGTTACCTATCCGGGTCCCTGGCATGAGCCCTATTCTCTTCTGCAGAAGCCGCAGTTCGATGTCATGTGGCCGGAGCCCTATGAGACCTTGGATGAAGAACATCGCTATAACAGACCGAGAGATTAGACAAGATATCTGAATAGAGAAAAAAGAAAGAGAGGATAACATGAGCAATCCTAAATATCCGAACCTTTTAAAGCCCTTAAAGGTTGGCAATCTTGTATTAAAGAACAGGATCTTTTCCGCACCGACTTCTCTTGCGGATGTAACAGATGAACCGGGTTTTACAACAGAAAACCTGGAATATTATAAACTCCGTGCCGAGGGCGGCGCGGCAGTTGTCTGTATCGGCGAGGTGATCGTAGACCTTCAGGAAGGAAAGTCTCATCATAAGCAGCTGGCGACAGATCAGGAAAGTGCAAAGTACCATTTCTCGAGACTTTGCGATGCAGTGCATTCCGGCGGGGCAGCGATTTCAGCTGAGCTGGATCACGGCGGAGCCCTTTGTGATGAAGAATTCATCGGCCATATGGCAGCAGGACCTTCTTCCTACATTGATCCCTGGGGAGACCAGGTTCGGGAGATGACAGAAGAAGAGATCTATATTGCGGCAGAACGCTATGGCGAGGCAGCGAGAAAATGCAAGGAATTCGGCTTTGATATGGTCACACTGCATGCAGGACATGGCTGGCTGGTTCACCAGTTCCTTTCTCCGCTGACAAACTTCCGTAATGATCATTGGGGCGGAACACCGGAGAAGAGACTGAATTTCCTTCTCCTCGTGGTAGATAAGATTCGTGAAAATGTAGGAAAAGGCTTCCCAATCGAGGTTCGAATGAGCGGGTCGGAGAGAACAGAGGGCGGCTATGGTCTGGAGTACGGTATCGAGATAGCGAAAGCTTTGGATGACAAGGTAGATCTGATCCATGTTTCAGCTGGAACCCAGCAGATCTTCTATTCGACGGTTCTGATGCATCCGGGTCCCTTCCAGAAGGATATGGAGAATTCCAATCTTGCGGCAGAGATCAAAAAGCATGTCAAGACACCGGTTGTATCGGTAGGTGCCTTTGATGATCCGGATCAGATGGAAAAATTCCTTGCAGAAGGATATGCCGATGCCATTGCCATGGGACGCGGACTGATCGCAGATCCCTTCTTCCCGAGAAAGGTCATGGAAGACAGAACAAAGGAAATCATGCCCTGTATCCGCTGCGCAAACTGCCTGGGCGGAATGATTGCAAATGACTGCATGCGTTGTACGGTTAATCCCATCATCGGAAGGGAGAAGGATTTTTTCCATCCCTATCCGCAGAATAAGAAGGGGCTGAAGGTTTTGATCGCCGGCGGCGGCCCCGGCGGAATGGAAGCGGCAAGAGTTGCTTATGAGAAAGGCCACGAGGTAATCCTTTGCGAGGAGAGAAGCGAGCTTGGCGGAGCTTTGAAATATTCCGATAATGGAGCCTGGTTTAAAAAGCCCATTCAGCGCTATCGCGATTTCATGCGGAAGACCTGCATGGAGCTGCCGATTGAGGTTCGCCTGAATACCAGAGTAGATGCAGAGTTGGTAAAGGAGATCAAGCCGGATGTCCTGATCTCGGCGGTAGGTGCAAAACCCCTTATTCTGCCGGTTCCGGGCGTAGACGGAGACAATGTATTTATCGGTGCGGATCTGATGCCGGATATGCCGATCGGTAAGAGGGTTGTTGTGATCGGTGGTGGTCAGATCGGATGTGAGGAAGGAATCTATCTGGCAAGTCTCGGTCACGAGGTTACTGTGGTAGAGATGAACGATAGCCTTGTTGCAGACGGACATCGTTATACAGACTTTACCATTCATCATGAATTGGAAGAGAAGAAGGTCAGAACAGAGACCGGTATGAGAGTCACGGAGATTCGTAAGGATGCCGTTGTTGCAAAGGATAAGGAGAATGCAGAGCATATCTTCCCCTGTGACAGTGTACTGCTGGCAGCAGGCATGGTATCCAGAAGAGAGGAAATCGATGATCTCTATCAGTATGTAGAAAAATTCTATTGTATCGGTGATGCAAGAAAACCGAAGAATGTAGAGCAGGCCACCCGGGATGCCTATGATGCGGTTATTAATATGGGACTGTAATTCGGTCTCAGGTAGGTTTTAGTTAGTAGGGAATTCCTATTAAATAGAGGTTCACATGAGGATTTGGGGAAATCGCATGTGAAAAAAGGAGGAAATGGTATGTCTATGGTAGCAATATCAGCAATTCTGTTTGCAGTATCATTCGTGGTTTTGATGGTACTCGTAATGAAGGGAATGAACCTGGTGCCGGCGGCACTGATCGCAGGATTAATCCTTGCCTTTGGTGTGAACGGAGGATGGTTTAACGGTGTTTATACGATCTTTGCGGAGGGAGCAGGTTCTTATACAACGAACCTATTCATTCCCTTCATGGTCGGCGGTATTTTCTCCGCTATCATGATCACGACAGGATCTGACGTTGTAATCGGTAACTTTTTAATTCAGAAATTCGGTGTGCACTTTGCGATTTACAGCATGGGTGTGTTCGTTGCAATCTGCGGATTTGCAGGCATTCAGTCCTGGCCTTTCTTAGCGGTTATCATGGCTTTCTCTCTGATGAAAGCAGCAGATCTTCCGCTGAATGTAGCTATGGTCGTTATGGTTGGCGTTAACTCTGCATTTTCCTTTATGTTCCCGGGCTCACCGACAATGGGTAACCTGATCGCGTCTCAGGCATTGGGAACAACGATCTATGCCGGCAGTGCGATCGGTGTGATCATGTGCCTGGTTCAGCTTGTCCTTGTTTACATCTATGTGGAATTTGCCCTGGTTCGGAAATACCGGAAAGCAGGGATCGGTTATACACCTTCTCACACAGAGGATTCCTTGCGAGTAGAAGCAGTGGATCTTCCGGATGAACAGAAGCCGTCCTTCACGATCGCCATTATTCCGCTGGTCGTAGTCGTAGCAGGTTGTATGATCTTCCAGCTTGGTCTGGGACTCGGATCTACACCGGCAACCGTTATCGCACAGTTCATTGCAATTGCAGTTTGTGTCGTATTGAATGAATCCCGTATCGGTGTGATCAAGAAGCTGCCGGCAACGATCACAAACGGTTGTGTACAGTGTGCGGTTCCTCTGCTTTCTGTATGCGCAATCGTTGGTTATGCTTCCCTGATCTCCAATACCGCATTTTATTCTGTAATTATGGATAAGATCAGTTCACTGAACATGAATCCTTATGTCATGGTAGTAGTCGGTACAGCACTCTTTGCAGCCTTAAGTGCAGATTCTATGGGCGGTCTGTCCATGTCTGTTTCTACCATCGGTGTAAAAGCGGTAGAAGCCGGTGCAAAGGCCGGTCTGGTACACAGACTGTCCATGGCAGCAGCAACAACCTTCGATTCCATGCCGCATTCCAGTATGCTGAATGTAACAATGGGCTTTATCGGACTGACTCATAAGGATGTTTATAAGCAGATTGTTGTCGTTCAGATCGGTGCAACATCCGCAGCAACCCTGGTCGGTATGCTGATCTGCCTGGCAATCGGTTAAGCAGCTAAGCAGAAAAAGAGAGCAGAGCCGGCTCTATCGGGTGGTAAAAATGAAAAAGGACAGGGAGGGGATGAAAGTCTTCTGCCTGTCCGTTTTTGTAAGTAAGAAAGGAAAGAGAAAAGAATGAAATTAACAGCAAAGAAGAGAGGGATATTATGGACCATTCTGGGCATATCCATGTTTCAGATGGGCATGGTGGCTCTTTCTCCGGTAATCTCCTCGATCACAGTCGTTTTTCCAAATGCCTCCCAGTTGGTGGCGCAAATGGCAACGACATTTTTGAACCTGATATTGGTGATCGTCGCCCTTTTTTCGGGTCAGATATCGAATGCGATCGGAAGACGGAAGATGTGTATCATCGGCTTGGGGCTTTTTGTGATCGCTGCGATAGGAGGCTATTTCTGCAGCGTCAGCGTGGTCATGGTCTATGTCTGGTCTGCCCTGCTCGGAGCAGGTACCGGACTCTTTGTGCCCTCCATCTCCAGTATGATGGTAGATTATTTTGAGCCGGAGGAAACGGCTCATATCGCGGGCTATCAGACCTCTGCCGTTAACCTTGGCGGTGTCCTCCTGAGCATTCTGTCCGGACTTGCGGCAAATGCCCGTTGGAATACGTCCTATTTAGTCTATCTTTTTGTGCTTCCGGTGATCATCCTTTGTATCAAATTTCTGCCAAAGCAGGATAAGAGTCAGGGAGAATCAGAAGGAAAAGGGCAGATGCAGGAGAGTGGAGAAAAGAAGAAAATGCCGGCTTTTGTATTTGCGGTTACGGCGGAGACCCTGGCTTTTGCTGTTTGCTATTTTGCCTTTTCCACCAATGCCTCTTTGCTTTTGTCGGAAAGAAATGTAAGCAATACTTCAGTTACGGGGCTGGCAACGGGAATCTTTATGCTGGGCGGCTGTATCGTTGGTTTCCTCTTTAATAAGATCATGTCGGTCATGAAGAAAAATACAGATGTATTTGCCTTTGTCCTTCTTGCGGTCAGTTACGCCCTGATTTACTTTGTGCCCAGTATGCCGGCGATGATGCTGGGAGCCTTTATCGGAGGCGGCTCCTTAAGTATTATCTTCCCATATGCCCTCCTACGTGTTGGCGGAAAGGTAGATCCTGCGGTTACCGTAACGGCAAGTGCCTGGATCCTGTCGGTAGGCCCGAACTTTGGCTCTTTTCTCTCGCCACTGATCCTGACCAATCTCGCAAACGGAATGGGAAGAAGTGATTGCGCCTTCCGTTTTTTCCTGGCAGCAGTGCTTGCGGTGATTCTTGGGGGGATTGTCTTTGGATGTCACTTGAAGGAGAAGGAGTGAAGGCCTTTATGGCTGGAATTAGCCATCAACACGTTTTGTCCTATAACTCTCAAAATACATGCAGAAGCAAAATGCAGCAGCGGAAATTCCGCTGCTGCATTTTGCTACCATCTGTAAGGTATGGGAATAGAGGTGGTTTTATTTGCTGATGCAGAGTTTAAGGGGAGTACATCAACAAAACCGATTGGTTGGTAAAAAGCCGATACTCTTTATCAACTATGTTTATTGTAGACAATAAGAGAAGCTTTGTCTTTGGCTATATCTATTAAGGATGAAGGTATAGATTGTCTGTAGAGACCAAAAGCAAGGACGCGCAGCCCACGGAATTTGAATTCCGAACCATTCGGCATAAAAATTGGCTATTGGCAGGGACGTATAGCTTTTTAAGCCTCCCGTATCGCCTTTTGAATGGTGTTCATGACACGCTTTTTATCGGCAGACCATTTCGGCTCGATCAGAAGCTTCTTGGGTCCATCCCCGGTCAGGCGATGAATGACAGTCTCATCCGGAAGAAGCTTCAGGCAGTCTACAATTAGGGAGCTATATTCTTCCAAGGTTAAAATGGGAAAAGGCTCTTCAGCATATTCTTCAGCAAGCCGGGTTCCCTTTAAGACATGAAGAAGCTGCAATTTGATTCCATCCAGACGAGGAGACAGAGCAGCAAGATAAGAAACCGTTTCCAGCATATCTGATATGGATTCACCGGGAAGACCGAGGATCACATGCACGATCACGGTAAGTCCGGCTGCCTTGAGTCGGCGGTAGCTGTCCTCAAAAACGGAGAGGGGATAGCCCCTGTGAATTCGCTCTGCCGTTTTCTCGTGGATGGTTTGTAAGCCCAGCTCAATCCAAATCGGCTTTTTTTGATTTAAGGAGGAAAGCCTTTGAATCATATCATCAGTCAGGCAGTCCGGCCTTGTCCCAATCGAAAGACCGACAATCTCAGGATAAGACAGGGTTTGCCGAAAGAGAGCCTCTAAACGATCAGGATCACCATAGGTATTGCTAAAAGACTGAAAATAGGCGAAGTAGCGCCGATCCTCCGGCAGGATCCTGGAAGGGAATTTAGAATCTACCTTTTCCTTAGCCAGAGAAATCTGTTCTGCCAGGGGAAGGTAGGGAGAGGCAAAGTCACCCGAGCCGCCTTCCGAGCAGAAACTGCAGCCGCCATAGCCCAGCTTTCCGTCCCTATTCGGACAGCTGCAGCCACTGGACAGGGAGAGCTTGTATACTTTTGTTCCAAACAGGCGGTACATTTCATCGGATAGACTGATGTAGTTCATGGAAATCCTCCGGGCGGTGAGCAGTTACAATTGTGAATTCGTATAGATAGGAAACGTGAGCCAGTCAGATCCTTGCGGCGTAAATGCAGGTTAGTTAGATGGAGTGCCGCTGGCATAGAATCCTGTAAACAGCTTTTTTATTATAGCATTGATATTGTTAGGCAATATAGAAAAATCATATCTCGCACCTGCAGTACAATAGTTGATCAGTAAAAGAAATTTGCAAATGATAACTATGCAGCCATACGAAAAAATGGTATGATACCCAATAAATACAGAGGCATACCTAGCAAACAGATAGGAATACCAAAATAGGGGCAAAAAGACAGCAGGAGAAGGCGGATGGCAGAGCAGAAGAAGGAACTGAGGGAATATTTATATCATAAATATATCCGGCCGACAGAGAGAAAAGCAGGGCAGGGAGTCGGGATCGAATTCGAGCTTCCGATTGTCAATTTGAGGAAGGAAGCGGTTGATTTTGAGCTGATCCACCGCCTGAGCCATGCCTTTATGGAGCAGTTTTCTTTCACAGATCCGAGTCTGGATGAGGAAGGTCATATCTACAATATGACAGAGAAAAAGAGCGGAGACGTCTTTTCTTATGATTGCAGCTATAATACGGTCGAATTTTCCTTTGGCGTAGAGGAGAATCTGAATACGGTTTATGACAGATTCAAGGCCTATTACCGCTTTGTTCAGGACTTTCTGCAGAAAGAGGATCACATGCTGACCGGCATGGGGATCAATCCCTACCGGGACTATAATCAGAACATTCCGATTAAGAACGGTCGTTACCGGATGCTGCTGCATCATCTTTCTTCCTATGTAAAGTATCAGGAGCAGATGGAATTTCATGATCTGCCGAATTTCGGTCTCTTTAGTTGTGCTTCTCAAGTACAGCTGGATCTGGAAAAGGAGTCCATGCTGGAGGTCATCAATACCTTTAACCGTCTGGAACCTCTGAAGGCTCTGCTTTTTGCCAATTCACCCTACGAGGACTATCTCTGTGCAAGGGACTATTTCTGGAAAAAATCCACCCATGGGATAAATCCGAAAAATGTGGATATGTATGAGACAGAACTGAAGAATCTGGATGAGCTGCTCGACTATATTGCTTCTGAGAGCATGTACTGCCTGGATCGGAAGGGGAAATATATGAACTTTGCTCCTCTTCCCCTGGAGGAGTATATGGAAGCGGAGCTGATCCATGCAGAATATTATAATGAAGAAAAGGCTGCCTATGAGGCAGTTGATTTTGTACCTGAACTGGAGGATCTGAAGGATCTCCGCTCCTTTAAATTTGAGGATGTTACCTTCCGGGGTACAGTTGAGCTGAGAAGTGTCTGTGAGCAGCCTGTTTCGGAAATCATGTCTTCGGCAGCCTTTCATACAGGACTGATGGAGCGAATCCCGGCTTTGGCAGAGCTTTTGTCAGAAGAGAGTCCCCTTTATCGGGAGGGAAAGACGCCGGCAGAGCTGAGAGAACTCTATGTCAAAAAAGAACTTCCGCCTTTTGCCGACAGGGAAGCGCTGAGCGGCCTTTTACTGAAAGTTCTTTCTCTTGCAGAGGAAGGCTTAAAGGAAAGAGGCAGGGGAGAAGAAAAATTCCTGCAGCCCCTGTACCGAAGGGCAAGGCTTTTGCTCAGTCCGGCTCGGGAGATGAGCCAGGGACTCGAAGAGGGAAAAGAGATCGAATATTATATCAGAGAGTATGCAAAGCTGCCGGAGGATGAGGCGGTTTAGAAAGGAATATCCGGATTGTGTGTGAGCTGTTTGCGGTAAGTGCCCTGGAGAGCAGGGACAGAACAAAGGAAATAAAAGAATTTTTCAGCCATAGTGTCAGACACCCGCATGGCTGGGGGATGGCAATGTTCTATGATCTGGGTGCGGTTGCCATTGAGAAGGAGCCTCTGCCGGCTTATGAAAGTGCCTATTTGAAGGCGAGGCTGAGCCAGAAGATCATTGTGCCTTCCATGCTGGCTCATATTCGTTTTGCCACGATCGGCAGAAATGAATATGGCAATACCCATCCCTTTGTGGACAGGGATGCTTCCAGTCGCTGCTGGACCCTGATCCATAACGGAACCATCTTTGATTATCCGCCCTTAAAGCCCTATCTGGACAGACAGGACGGAGGAACGGACAGCGAGGCCATTCTCTGCTATCTGGTGGATCAGATCAATCAGGAGACCAGGAAAAGGCAGAAGAATCTGAATGCAATGGAGCGCTTCCAGCTTTTGGATCGGCTGATTTCTCCCATGGCAGCCGGAAATAAGCTGAATCTGATCTTCTATGATGAGGAGATCATGTATGTGCATACGAATTTTAAGGACAGCCTTTTTTATTGTGAAAAGGATGATTCTATCTATTTCTGTACGGTTCCCCTGGAAGAGGGAGAATGGAAAAGAGTTCCCTTCATGCAGCTTTTAGGATATCGGAACGGCTCCCTTTGGCTCCGGGGCAGTAAGCATGAGAATGAATTCTTCGATGATCCGGAAAAGAGAAAATGGCTCTATATGGATTTTGCAAATCTTTAAAGAGAGGGAGCTGTTTGCATATTTTTCTTTTTCCGCAAAAGTCTCCGAACCCTGTTGATATGTCGTTCAAAATCGCCGTTCTGAATGAATTCGGCGATCACATACTGGTCAAAAACAGGAACGGTGCAGGAATAAAAGTCAATCTTGGACTTCAGTTCATCTGCCAGGGCGGCAGGAAGCACCATATAGCCGCAGCGGATCGAAGGAGAGATCGTCCGGGTAAAGGTATTCATATAAATAACGGTATGATCCGGCTCGAGAGAATAGATGGTATCCTCTGCCTTGGTTGACAGGGTGAATTCCGAATCCATATCATCCTCGATAATGACGGCTTGATGCTCCTTTGCCCATCTGATATATTCCGCCCTTTTAGAGGCATCGGCCGTGATACCGGTCGGAAAGCTGTGATAGGGGGTAACATGAAGGACACCGGCCTGGCTCTGATGCAGGGCGGAGCTGGTGATACCCCTTTGTCCCATCTTCAGCAGTTCGACCGAGATGCCGTTTGCTTCATAAACCTTTCTGATTTTTTCATAAGAAGGGTCTTCGATGCCGAAGAGCCTTTCCCTTCCCAACATCTGAACAATCAAAGAATACATATATTCCGAGCCGGACCCGATAATGATCTGCTCCGGAGAAACCAAAATGCCTCTGGATCTGGCCAGGTAATCAGCGATGGCATGCCGGAACTGAGGCATACCAAAGTTAGGGGATTTGATCAGGATCTCTTCTCCGTAATTGGTCAGAATGCGGCGCATGGTCTTGGCAAAGCTGGAAAAAGGAAAGCTTTCCCTGACTGCTTCTATAATATCGGAGGCAGGAGAGGGAACATGAGATAAGAGCGTCTCCGAGTCCTCGGGATCCATCTCTTCTGAAAAAGAAAGGTCTGCAGAAAATCCGGAAGAGGCAGAAGATTCAGATGAGCCGGAAGAGACAAAAGAGGCAGAAGAGCTAGAAGAGACGGAAGGAGAAAGAGTTGAAAAATCTCTCCCGGCTGACCAGGTCTTTTTTATGCCTTCGTAGTCGGATAAGGCATGGGCAGGCAGGGCTTCTTCCCTTTTATAGCTGACAAAGCAGCCGCTTCTTTCCTTGATTTCGATATAGCCCTCCTCACAAAGGAGCGAGAGGGTATGATCGGTTGTAATGACACTGGTGCCGGACTCCTCTGCCAGAAGGCGCTTGGAGGGAATCCGGTCACCGGTATTGTAATAGCCCTTTACGATATCATCCCTCAGCTGCCGGTAAAGCTGCATATAGGCGGGATCTTCCGCATTTTTATCGATAGAATAGCGATTCATAGGATCTCCTTGGAAAAATAAAACTCTTAGAAAAAAATGTTTCCTGGATGAGCAGGATAAATGGAGAATAAATCAGGATATAAAAGCTCTTCATAAAACAAACTGGTTATATACTGTTTACAATATTAGACAATCTGATATATACAGTCAAGGGAAAAGAGAAAAGGAAAAATAAGGTATGGGAGAAGGAAAAACGAGAAAAGAGAGAAGAAAAACAAGAAATGAGAGAAGAGAAAAGGATTGCCAAGTGACCTTGAAAAATGATTTAAGAAAAGTTTAAGAATAAGAAATGTGAAAATATTGTATAATGTTTAGACAGTAAATACAGTTTTAGTACATTTGTGTAAATAGACCGGCGGAAGGAGAAAAAAGGTCTGAAAAGAGGAAAAGCTTATGTAGTATGAGGATAAATTGACAGAGGTGATAGATATGGCAAAAGAAAATTCAACAGTACTTGAGGATATTACTCGATACAGCAGGGAGCAGGAGCCTGTCTGCAGACAGGCAGATGATATTAATATTTCTCTCTACAGCGAGTATGGAGTGAAAAGAGGTCTTCGAGATGTAAATGGCAAGGGCGTTTTGGCTGGTCTTACCAACATTTCGAAGATTATTTCTTCCAAAATGGTAGATGGTAAGGAAGAGCCCTGTGACGGTGAGCTTTGGTACAGAGGCTACAATGTCAATGATCTGGTTGGAGATTTTGGCTTCAAGAGATATGGCTTCGAAGAGGTGGCTTATCTTCTTCTCTTTGACCAGCTTCCGAACGAGGAACAGCTTGCCGAATTTAAAAAGATCCTGGGCAGTGTCAGAACCCTGCCGACGAATTTTACGAGAGATGTCATTATGAAGGCACCCAGTCATGATATCATGAACTCCATGACAAAGTCCGTTCTGACCCTGGCAGCCTATGACGAGAAGAGTGCAGACACTTCGATTCCGAATGTGTTAAGACAGTGTCTGCAGCTGATCAGTGAATTCCCCATGCTGGCGGTTTACGGCTATAATGCTTACCGGCATTATGAGCTGGATGACAGTATTTTTATTCATAGACCTTTGCCGGAGCTTTCTACAGCCGAGAATATCCTTCGTATGCTGCGTCCGGATATGAAGTATACCAGGACAGAGGCGATGGTTCTGGATATTGCCCTTGTTCTGCATATGGAGCATGGTGGCGGTAATAACTCCACCTTCACGACCCGCGTCGTTTCTTCTTCCGGATCGGATACCTATTCTGTTATGGCAGCAGCCCTTTCTTCCTTAAAGGGACCCAAGCACGGCGGTGCCAATATCAAGGTTATGCAGATGATGGAGGATATCCGGCAGCATGTCAAAGATGCAGATGACAGAGAGATGCTGGAGGATTATCTGGGCCAGATCGTAGATAAGAAGGCCTTCGATCAAAAGGGACTGATCTACGGAATGGGTCATGCCGTATATTCCATTTCGGATCCGAGAGCGAGAGTCTTCAAGAAATTCGTAGAGAAGCTTGCAATCGAGAAGGGACTGGAGGAAGACTATAAGCTCTATAAGGCAATCGAGGAGCTTGCGCCTCAGGTGATTGCGGAGAAGAGAAAGATCTACAAGGGCGTCAGTGCGAATGTCGATTTCTACAGCGGCTTTGTTTACAGTATGCTTGGCATTCCGGTAGAACTTTATACACCAATCTTTGCCATGGCAAGAATTGTCGGCTGGTCTGCTCACAGGATAGAGGAGCTGATCAATGTGGATAAGATCATCAGACCAGCTTACATGAGTGTAATGAAAGAAAAAGAATTTATTCCTTATGAAAACAGATAAGGAATAGAGTAAAAAGAAGAATGAAGTGTAGTCGGATTGTCAGGGCCTTTGCTCTGGCAATCCTTTCCTATGATGAAGGAAAAGAAGATGTTAACCTATTCTTTAAAGGAACCGAAAAACAGACCCTTATATGAGCGGCTATATTATGCGATCCGGGAGGATATCAAGGGAGGTCAGATCCGGGCAGGAGAGAAACTGCCTTCGAAAAGAGCCCTGGCAGAACATCTGAAGATCAGTATTACAACGGTGGAAAATGCCTATGAACAGCTGCTGGCAGAGGGCTATATTTACTCAAAGCCATCGAGTGGTTTCTTTGCCTGTGAGACGGAGAAAAAAGCAGCGCCGGAGGCCGTTGAGGTGAGGGAAGAGAAGAAGGAGAAGGTCTATGATATGGACTTTCACGGAAATCTCTGCAGTATGAAGCTCTTCCCGATCACGACCTGGACCAGGCTCATGAGGCGGGTACTTTCCGATGTAAATATTGAGCTCTTGCAGACGGTTCCCTGGAACGGGCTTTCTATCCTGAGACAGGCTATCAGCGATTATCTTCGTAAGAATAAGGGCATGCTGGTAGATCCGGAAAGGATCGTGATCGGAGCAGGAACGGAATACCTTTACAGCAGACTTTTGCAGATTATGGGACCGACGACAACGATCGCCTTTGAAAATCCGGGTTATAGAAAGCTGGAAAAGATCGCGGCAAGGGCGGGCAATTCCCTGCAAAGGATCCCGGTCGGAAAAAAAGGCCTGATCGTGGAAGAGTTGGAGAAAAGCTCGGCCAATGTTGTCCATCTTTCTCCGGAAAACCATTTCCCGACCGGAGCGGTTATGCCGCTGGAAGAGAGAAAGAGACTTCTGGAATGGGCAAAGTCCGGCATGTGCCGTTTTATCATAGAGGATGATTATGACTCGGAATATTCCTACTATGGAGAGAATCTGCCGACTCTTTTTTCTATGGATGACAGAAACTGCGTGATCTATATCAACACCTTTTCCAAGAGTCTGGTACCTTCTCTGAGGATCAGTTATATGATACTGCCGAAGGATCTTTATGAGCTTTACGAGCAGTCCCAGGATTTCTATTCCTGTACGGTATCCAGTTTGGAGCAGATGACCCTGGCTCTTTTTATTTCAGAGGGTTACTTCGAACGGCATTTGAGCAGAATCAAAAAATATTATCAGAAAAAGAGAGATGACTTTTATGAGGCTCTGATTGGCTGCAGGCAGAAGAACCGCCTCCATGTAGAAAAGAATTCCTCCGGAACCCACCTTCTGATCCGGGCGGATACGTCCTATACCGATCGGGAAATCCATGAAAGAGCCAGAAGAGCCAATGTGCAGCTGAAGCTTTTGTCGGATTACAGCCGTTTCCCGAATGTAACCGACCTGCATACTCTCGTCGTGAATTATGCCGGCATGGAAAATCATGATATTGAGAATGCAGTGAGGATCATAGAGTGGCTTTTTGAGGAAGAGGGGGAAAAAGAAAAGTTAGAAAGTGAAAAGGCAGAAAGTAAAAAGAGGGAAAGCGAAAAGGCAGAAAGTGATAAGAAAGAAAGCCTTTTTGAATGAGCTTGAAAGAAAGGAACAGCAGATATAAAACTGACCATTGCTAAACTGACCCCTAAAAAAAGAAACAAAGCGAATATTTTTTTATAAGACAGGTCTTCCTATAATAAACTCAGCAAATGAGTTCTGCGGATGCAGAAAAATAACTTATATAAGAAAGGAATTGTTATTATGGGAAGATTTACATTACCGAGAGACGTTTATCATGGTGCAGGTGCTTTGGGAGAACTGAAGAATCTGAAAGGTAAGAAAGCATTTATCGTAGTCGGCGGTGGCTCTATGAAACGTCAGGGCTTTCTCGGAAAGGCTCAGGAGTATCTGAAAGAAGCCGGCATGGAAGTTTATACCTATGAAGGTGTTGAACCGGATCCTTCTGTTGAAACCGTAAAGAAGGGCGCAGCAGCTATGCAGGAATTCCAGCCGGATTGGATCGTTGCAATGGGCGGCGGATCACCGATCGATGCCGCAAAAGCAATGTGGGCTTTCTATGAGTATCCGGAGATCAGCTTCGAAGATCTGATCACACCTTTTAGCTTCCCGGAGCTGAGAACCAAGGCACACTTCGTAGCGATTTCTTCTACTTCCGGAACCGCAACAGAGGTAACTGCTTTCTCCGTTATCACTGATTACGAAAAGGGAATCAAATATCCTTTGGCAGACTTTAATATCACACCGGATATTGCGATTGTTGATCCGGATCTGGTAGCAGGACTTCCGGTAAAACAGGTTGCTTATACAGGAATGGATGCTCTGACCCATGCAATCGAGGCTTATGTTTCTACTCTCCACTGTCCATATACAGATGCCCTTGCTCTGAAAGCGGTAGAGATGGTATTTGATTATCTGCCTGCTTCCTTCAGAGGCAATATGGAAGCAAGAGCACAGATGCACGATGCTCAGTGTCTGGCAGGTATGGCCTTCTCCAATGCCCTGCTTGGTATCGTTCATTCCATGGCTCATAAGACAGGCGCTGTCTTCTCAACAGGTCATATCACACACGGCCTTGCAAATGCAATGTACCTTCCTTATGTAATCAGATACAATGCAAAGGATCCGGTAGCAGCAAAGAGATATGCTGAGATCGCTAAATTTGTCGGACTTCCCGGCGCATCAGAGAAGGCTCTGATCAACAGCCTCTGTGAAAAGATCAATGAATTCAATGCAATCCTGAACATTCCGACAACTCTGAAGGAATTCGGTATCATTGAAGAAGAATTCAAAGAAAAAATTGCCACAATCGCAGAAAACGCAGTCGGAGATGCCTGCACAGGCTCTAACCCGAGAGAGATCGATCCTGCAACAATGGAGAAGCTCTTCACCTGCGTATACTACGGAACAGAAGTTGACTTCTAATCACGCTTTTCTTTCCTGCGGTTTTACCGTAAAGAGAGTAGTGGGGATGGCAAATTAAGGGATACAAGTTGATAGAACGCATCATTTCGATAGGTGTTTTGTCTAAAGAAAAGAGCTGCCGCATTTTGCGGCAGCTCTTTTCGAAATTATAGGACAAAGTGTGTTAATGAGAAAATTAAACGAAAGGCCGAGAATGATTCTGCCGGATCTAAAACACGCTCTCGCTCGGGGAAAAACCCAGCAGATGCTAAGCTCGAGGCACATGTACCATGTACCTCTTGCTAAGCACTGGGGTTTTTCAACGGTTTTTGATCCTGGCAGAACATCTCGGCCTTTTGGCTTACTTATTTTTTCCAGGCTCCGCTTTCGTCCTCAATATCGAACTGAGCGGGATCAAAGTGAAGCTCTTTTCCACTCTTTTTCTGAGCGATATAATCCTTTAAAATCTCTGAAGCCTTTGGCGCCAGAAGAATGATGGCGATAATGTTGGCCCAGGCCAGAAGACCGTAGCCGATATCACCCATTGCCCACATGGCGTCTGCATTGGCAACCGCACCGAAGAAGGAAGCGGCAATAAAGATGATTCTTCCGACGGTAACCGCCAGCTTGCTGTCCTTGGTCAGGTAGCGGATATTAGCCTCAGCTTGATAGCAATAGCCGGTCATAGAGGTAAATACAAAAAGGAAGATTACCACAGCCAGAACCTTGCCTGCCCATCCGCCAAAGGTGCTGGTCAGAGCATGCTGGGTCCATTTGATACCGGATTCGATGCCGCCGGTATTGGAGATCAGAAGAGTGCTGCCGTCTGTAACATCAAAGGTATTGGTCAGCAGAAGGATAAAGGCGGTAGCAGAGCCTACAAAAAGTGTATCTACATAGATAGAAAAGGCCTGTACCAGTCCCTGCTGAGCCGGATGAGAGCATTCTGCAGCGGCAGATACGATGGCGCCGCAGCCCATGCCGGCTTCATTGGAATAAATACCTCTTTTAACACCCCAGGAAATGGAGGATCCGATGATACCTCCGAGCAGAGGGTATAAGCCAAAGGCAGAGCGGACGATCATCAGCAGAACCCCTGGGATCTGTGTGATGTGGCTGACCATGATCACCAGTGCAAAAAGAATATAGATCATGCACATAAGGGGAGCCAGAAGCTCGGCCAGCTTGGCGATTCTCTTGATGCTGCCGAAGACAACAAAGGCCAGGAAGACACAGCAGACAAGGCCCACAAGAATCTTGTTAATGGAGAAGGCTTCTTCTACAACGGTTACCAGGGAGTTAACCTGAACGCCCGGCATCAGAAGCCCCGGTCCCAGAAAGGCAACAATAGCAAAGATGATGGCATAGGGCTTGCATTTCAGACCCTTTTCAATATAGTAGGCCGGTCCGCCGACAAATTCACCATCACTTGTTCTGGTCTTATAGGCCTGTCCCAGAGTGGATTCTGTAAAGGCGGAAGCGGCACCGATGAAGGTGATGATCCACATCCAGAAAACGGCTCCCGGTCCGCCGTAGAAGATGGCAGAAGCGATACCGGCAATGTTTCCCATGCCGACACGGGCACCTACCGTAGTAGCAAAAGCCTGGAAGGGGGTAATACCGTTGTCCTCGCCTTCCTTGGTGGTCAGGATCTTGATCATATCCTTGATGTATTTCACCTGAGGAAATTTCAGCCTGATCGAAAGATAGAGTCCTGCACCGAGACAGAGCAGAACCAGAAAGATACTCCAGATTGCGGAATCCATTTGATTCACAAAGCTAGTAAATTGTTCCATAAGTTATTCCTTGTCCCTTTTTTGAGTTTAGTCTTGTTAAAAACAATAAAAATCCATATTAAATATAACACAAAACCGCCGCGCGAGTAAATTAAAAAAAGTTGAATCTGCAAGCCCCGGAAGCATTGACAGAAGTGAAATATGGTGATATGGTAAGAGACGCTTACTAAAGTGAGTCTCAACTTTCTGCCGTGAGAAAAGGCTTGTTGCAGAAAGGCTTCACTTTTCAAGGTAAGCAAAATCTTATTAAAAGAAGAGACGACTTGTTTCGATAAGAGCCTCTTAACAGATATATTCGATGCCATGAAAGGAGAAAAAATGCTTCCATTAACATTTGCAAAAACAGGAAACAAGATACTGGTTGCCAGAATATCCGGAAGTTCGGACGTGAAAAAGCATTTAGAGGATCTTGGATTTGTCGTAGGGACTCAGGCCGAGGTGATCAGCGCAGCAGGTGATGGAAATGTCATTGTAAATCTGAAGGGCTCCAGACTGGCGATCACAAAGGAAATGGCCAAAAGAGTCATGGTAGACCTGAACTAGGGATTAACGGCTGCAGCTGTTATGAGAAGGGCTGCCGGACGTTAAGATATACTACATTATTAAGAAAGGAAGAATGCCATGAAAACATTAAGAGATGTTAAGGTCGGAGAAACTGCCGAGGTGGTAAAGATTCATGGAACAGGTGCCCTGAAGCGCCGCATCATGGATATGGGTATCACAAAGGGAACAGAAATTTATGTTCGCAAGGTAGCTCCCTTGGGAGATCCGGTTGAGATCACAGTCAGAGGATATGAACTTACCCTCAGAAAAGATGACGCTGATATCCTGGAGATGAAGTAAGAAGACGAAAGAAGACAAAATCAAGAATAATCAAGAAGGGAAAGAAAGATGGGTATTAAAATTGCCTTAGCGGGAAATCCGAACTGTGGTAAGACAACTCTGTTTAATGCTCTGACAGGTAGCAACCAGTACGTAGGTAACTGGCCGGGTGTTACCGTAGAGAAAAAAGAAGGTAAACTGAAGGATCATAAAGATATCATCGTTCAGGATTTACCTGGTATTTATTCACTTAGTCCATATACACTGGAAGAGGTAGTTACACGTAATTATCTCGTTCAGGAAAAACCGGATGTAATCTTAAACATCATTGACGGTACAAATATTGAACGTAACCTTTATCTGACAACACAGCTGCTTGAGATCGGTCTGCCGATGGTCATTGCAATCAACATGATGGATATCGTTCAGAAGAACGGTGATGTGATCAATGTCGATGCCTTAGGCAAGGAGCTTGGCTGCCCGATCATTCAGATCTCTGCCCTTAAGGGTGAGCATATAAAAGATGCTGCAGAGCTTTGCATTGCAGAAGCTTCTAAGGATAAGGGTCAGCTTCCGCATGTATTCCATGGTCCGGTTGAGCATGCCATTGCTCATATCGAAGAGTCTATCGAGTCTGTTGTTACAGATAAGCGAGAGCTTCGCTGGTATGCGATCAAGACCTTTGAACGTGATGAGAAGGCACTTGAGAATGTAAATTATTCAGCAGACCTGAAGGCACACTTGGAAGAGCATATCAAGGAGTGCGAGGAAGAGCTGGATGACGATTCCGAGTCCATCATCACCAACCAGAGATATGACTATATCACAGAGATCATTGGCAAGACAGTAAAGAAGAGCAGGAAAGCAGGAGAACTTTCTCTGTCTGATAAGATCGATCGAATCGTTACAAACAGATTCCTTGCTCTGCCGATCTTTGCCGGTGTTATGTTCCTGGTATATTACATTGCGGTTACAACACTTGGTACAGTCGTAACAGACTGGACAAACGATGTTCTCTTCGGAGAATGGATTTCAAATGCAGCAACCAATATTCTGACCTCTATGGGTGCATCTGATGCGGTACAGTCTCTTGTTGTAGACGGTATTATCGCAGGTATCGGCGCTCCGATCGGATTTGCACCGCAGATGGCAATCGTATTCCTCTTCCTGAGCTTCCTCGAGGACTGTGGATACATGGCACGTGTTGCATTCGTTATGGATAGAGTATTCCGTAAATTCGGACTGTCAGGAAAGAGCTTTATTCCTTTCCTTATTTCCTCAGGCTGCGGCGTTCCCGGTATCATGGCTACCAGAACGATCGAGTCTGAAAAAGACAGACGAATGACAATGATCACAACAACAATGATCCCCTGCGGCGCTAAGCTTCCGGTAATCGCTCTGATCGGTGGTTTCCTGATGGGGGGTGCTTGGTGGATGGCTCCGGCTATGTACTTCGGAGGTATTGCTCTTGTTGTTATTTATTGTATTATCCTGAAGAAGACCTCTATGTTTGCAGGAGATCCGGTTCCCTTCGTTATGGAGCTTCCGGCTTATCACCTGCCTTCCTTAAAGGGTATTCTCCTTCACACATGGGAGAGAGTATGGGCATTCCTGAAGAAGGCCGGAACAATCCTCTTCCTCTGCTGCGTAGTAATGTGGTTCCTTGGTTCTTATGGTTTCGCAAACGGAAGCTTCGGAGCTGTTGATGATACAGCACAGTCTCTGATCGCCAGCATCGGAAGCGTGATCGCACCGATCTTTGCACCGCTTGGCTTTGGTACATGGCAGGCAGTTGCTTCCTCTATTTCAGGATTTGTTGCAAAAGAAGGTATCGTATCTACCATGTCTCTTCTTTCCTCTCTTGCAGTGGAAGTCGAAGAGTACACACCGGATATGCATTCTGCATTCGCAGCCTTCTTCCCGACATCAATCGCAGCAATTGCATTCCTTGTATTCAACTGCTTTGATTCACCCTGCCTGGCTGCTATTTCAACAACAGCAAAGGAAATCGGAAGCAGAAAGCATTTCTGGCTGTCTATCATCTTCCAGAATGTGTCTGCATACTGTGTAACATTGATCATTTACCAGCTCGTAGGTACCTGGACAGGACAGGTCGTTTTCGGACCGGCAACTGTAGTCGCTTACATCATGGTAGTGATTCTTCTTTATCTCTTATTCAGGAAGGATCCGAATAAGAAAAAGACTGCGGTAGAATAAGACATCAAAAAGGATTATTTGAATCGTAAAAAAACTGTTGGAGGAAAAAATGCTTGCGGATATTTTCGTTCTTACTGTTATAGCAGTGATATGTATTTTGATTATCAGATCTGTGATTAAAACAAAGAAAAAGGGCGGTTGCAGCTACGGTTGCCCGGGCTGCAGCGGCTGCTCCGGCAGCTGCAGCAGCGGCGAGCAATTTTTAAAGTCTGACAGAAAGAGAGGCGAAAAGCATGTTTCAAATCACGGCAAAGGTTGATGGAATGATGTGCGGCATGTGCGAGGCACATGTGAAGGATGCGGTTCGGAAGGCCTTTCCTGAGGCAAAGAAGATCGCAGCATCGGCATCAGACGGTAAGGTTGAATTTCAGCTGGATAACAATCTTCCGCTTCCGATGCTGAAGCATGATATGAAGGCGGAGCTTGATAAGATCGGCTATAAGCTGGAGGACTTGTCCTCAGCTGAGGCGGAAGAGACGGCCAAGGGCGGTTTCTTCAGTAAGTTTCGCAAGAAGTAAATAGAGCCTTATGCTTTGAAAACGGAGCTGCCACGATTGTGGCAGCTCCGTTTTTCGGCTTTCTTATCAATATTGTTGGAATGATAGATTGGCACAAAAGGAAGTATATTCCTCCAGAAGAGAATATTGACATAGGCTGAGAAAAAGTCCGAGAATGATTCTGCCGGATCTAAAACACGCTCTCGCTCGAGGGAAGCTCCTAG